>JAYRHV010000245.1:0-3348 GCA_041907165.1 Candidatus Omnitrophota bacterium
ACCTTTAATGCTTTTTTCGGTAATACACTTGATGATTAAAGTTATAAAAACAGCCGGAATAATAAAAAATGATGCGTAAGACAACCATAAAAAAACAGCCCCCAATAATCCAAAAACCGCGACCTGGCGAAAATTGTACGGCACCGTCAAATAATGATACGCAAAAGTCCAAAGACAAATTATCGAAAAGATAGACGCCGAATATCTTTTTGCTTCGGCCGCATAAAAAACAAGCGGTTCAGATACCGCAAAAAGCCACAACGCAATAAGCATTGCTCTTGCCGGAAGAAACTTTTTTGTCAAATAGTAAAACCCCAGAATCGAAGCGACGCTAAATAAAAAGGGAGGCAGCCGAAGGGCCCATTCATTGTTTCCAAACAGAAGCACGGAAATTTTCTCAATAAAAATAAAAAGTGTCGGCGGGCGAGACGAAACTGAAAAAATATATTGATGCGTTAAAATTTCCCAAAAAGAGCGGTTGACAATCTCTATGGCAGACCAACATTCATCTACCCGCAACGGCCTGCATTCCAAATAACTTTTAAGCCGCAAAATAATACCAACAACAACAGCCGTTTTTGCAAAATCAAGACGCGGTTTGATACTTAAAAAACGATACCTAATCCCAGTAAAGAGCCCCTGATGCACCTTCAATCCTTTCCCTAAACACAAAGACAGAACCTTTCCCTATTCTGGTCTAAAACGTAAAAACGCTTCAATAAAAATTTCGATATCCCCGTCCATCACCTTTTGGACATTGCTCGTTTCCACGTCGGTGCGGTGGTCTTTGACCAGCAAATACGGCTGCATCACATACGAACGGATCTGACTGCCCCACTCGATCTTCTGCTTTGTGCCCTGCTCTTTGGCCATGATCGCGTCCTGCTCTTTTTTACGGTGCTCATAAAGTCGAGCGCGCAAAATTTTCATCGCGACTTGCCGGTTTTGCAGCTGGGAGCGTTCGGTCTGACAGGTGACAACAATGCCGGTTTCCAAATGCGTAAAGCGCACGGCCGAATCCGTCGTATTAACGCTCTGCCCGCCGGGGCCGGAAGAGCGAAAAACGTCAATCCGCAAATCTTCCGGCTTGATATCAACTTGAATATCATCTTCAATTTCCGGAATCACATCGACGGAAGCAAACGACGTATGCCGGCGCTTGTTGGCGTCAAACGGCGAAATCCTTACCAGCCGATGCACGCCTTTTTCGCCTTTAAGCAGTCCGTAAGCCATCTCGCCTTCGATGCGCATCGTGACATTTTTGATTCCCGCTTCTTCGCCGGGCAAAACATCAATCATCTGCACCTTAAAACCTTTAGACTCGGCCCAGCGAGTATACATGCGCAAAAGCATGCTCGCCCAATCGCAGGACTCGGTGCCGCCGGCACCGGCATTGATCGAAAAAATCACATTGTTGCGGTCAAACTGTCCCGACAAAAACGCGGTGATCTCAACGGCGCGGACTTCCTTTTCTAAAAAGCCAAGTTCGGTCTCGATTTGGGCGAGCATCGGTTCATCGCCTGAGGATAATTCGGCTAATTCTTTAAGGTCCGAAAGCTTTTTAACGCTTTTTTCGTAGGGCTCAACGCACGATTTACAATAGCGAAGATCAGCCATGACTTTATTGGCGGCTGTCTGGTCATTCCAAAAATCCGGCGCGTTCATTTTTTCGCCGATGATTTTAATATTTTCTATTTTGGCAGGCAGGTCAAAGAAACCCCCTGATCTCTTCAAGTTTCCCGTGAAGTTCCGTGATTTTTCGCGCAATGTCCGGCGTCATATTATTTCTGATACCTCTTTACACCTTTGAGTTCCAAATTAAATTCGTCCTTGCTCTCGGCAAAAATACGCGCCGTTTCCTCGTCGACAATTTCGCTCTTGACCAAGTTGACCAAAGATTTTTTAAACGACTGCATCCCAAAAAGTTCACCCTCATCGATAAAATTCTGGATTTCCTTAATCTTGCCCTCCCGGATAAGCCGGCCAATCGTAGGGGTTACGACCATCGTTTCATAGGCGGGAATCCGGCCGGGCTTGTCCACCCGCGGCAGAAGACGCAGGGAAATGACCCCTTTGAGAATAATCGACACTTGCTGGCGAATTTCTTCGTGCAAATGCGGCGGGAAAAAGTTGACGATACGGGTAATCGCCTGCACAGCGTTAACCGTATGAAACGTTGTTACAACAAAAGCGCCTAACTCGGTGGCGGTAATGGCCGCGCGCATCGTTTCCTCATCGCGGATTGTCCCGATATAAATAATGTCCGCGCTCTGCTGGGTCACATGACGCAATGCGGCGACATAAGAATAAACGTCGACGCCTAACTCGCGTTGATTGATCGTGCTTTTTTTATCTTCAAACAAAAATTCGATCGGGTCCTCGATAGTTACAATGTGTTTTTCATACTTTTGATTGATTGTTTCAATCAACGATGCAATCGCCGTAGATTTTCCTGAACCCGCAGGCCCGGAGAGAATAAGCAGTCCGCTGGGGGCTTCGGCAAATTTGTACAAAAGTTCCGTCGGTAAATTCAATTCCTCAAAAGTTCTCACCTTTGTATGGACATGCCGAGCGACCACGGAAGGATAACCGCGTTCACGCGATACATTTATTCTAAACCGTCCCACATCCGTCTCTTCATAAATAAAATCAATATCAAAGTTTGAGGCATACTTTTTTTTGTTTTCGTCATTGCCCAGAAGATGCTCGGTAATCTTGATCATCATCTCTTTGGTAATGTGATCAGAGCTAATAATTTGCACCGCGCCGTTAATACGGGCACGCGGGACCGTATCAGTGCTTAAAAACATGTCCGACGCTTCTTTGGCAACCATGATCTTAAACAGTTCACGTAGATTCATCGGTTTTCCTTTTTTAAAGTGGTATCGTTATTTTTTTAATAAATTTTAAATGCAACCTCATCGTCCTTTATACCCGCAGGTTGCCCGCGCAAGCGCTTGATACTCGCATCGAGCATACGGCCAGCGTCACGGTAACCATTGCCCAGACTCTGAGCGTTAATACTATTGGGAACTTTGACGCTCTGAAGGATTTCATTATAAATCCTCGACGATTGCACGATTTTGACCGTCGATGCCGGCGAAACTTTTAACGCTTGACTAAAGCATTGCGCGCTTTGCGCAAACGCTTTTTGTTGATAATACATCAGCCCCAAATCATACCATGCCCAAAAATAGTCTGGCCCAAGTGCTACGGCCTTCTGCTCACTGGCAATCGCACTTTGCGTTTCCCCTAAAAAATAATGGCAAAGACCCAGCATATGCTCTGCTTCTGCCATGCGAGGAATATAACTTAAGATTGTCTCATAATAGCGCACACTATCGCTTA
>JAYRHV010000246.1:0-1873 GCA_041907165.1 Candidatus Omnitrophota bacterium
AAAACAAAATCAAATTTTTCTTTAAGATCAAAAAGTTTTGTGATGTCCTGACAATAAAAATCCGCAAAACCAGCCATCGAGGGTTGATTGCAATCCAAGCCATAAACTTCGTATTTAAGAGCGATTAACCGTCGACAAAGCGCCTGACCGATAAAACCATTTGAACCGGTGACAAGGATTTTAACGGACTTCATAGTTTTTTCGACTGTTTATCTTCCAACTTTTTCATCAAAACCGTGGCATTGTAAAGCGATTCAAAACTGCCCGCATCTGTCCACGGGCCTTTGAGAATGGCATAAGACAAAACTTTCTCTCGGGCATAATGCGAAAGGACATCGGTCACTTCATATTCGCCGCGCGGACTTTTTTTAAGGTTTTTTAAAAGCGAAAACACCTCCGGTAAAAACATCCACAGGCCAGTATTCACGTATTGAGAAACAGGATGCTGCGGTTTTTCGACGATATTCTTGATCCGTTTCCCGTCAAATTCAATAACACCATACTTCTGAGGGTCCTTGACTTTGGCGATCAAAATTTTGGCCTTATACTTTTGCTGTTGCTGCTTAAAATCCGAGACAAAGAGAGCGACATCTTCGCAAACCACATTGTCGCCTAAAATAGCCATAAAAGCTTGATCGCCAACAAAGTCCTCAGCCAAAAGCAAAGCCGCCGCGGTACCGGCATTCCCTTCTTGAATTTCATAACTAAAATGCGCTCCCCATTCTTTGCCTGAGCCTAAGAGCTGAAAAAAATCGCCGACATGCTCTGTGCCGGTAACAATTAAAATATCCTTGATGCCCGCCTTAAGCAAAGTTTCCAGCGGATAATAAATCATCGGTTTTTTATAAACCGGCAGCAGATGTTTATTGGTCACCTTGGTTAACGGCCGAAGGCGCACAGCACTCCCCCCAGCTAAAAGAACACCTTTCATTTTTTTGCCCCCCAAAATCCGCTGACAAAACGTTTGTCCAATTTATTTTTTAACGGCCGCCATAACGCCTCATTATTTTTGTACCAGTCAACCGTCACTTTAAGTCCGGCGGCAAGGTTGTATTTTGGCCGCCAGCCAAGGCGTTTTAGCTTCTGACAATTTAAACTGTAGCGAAAATCATGCCCGGGCCGGTCAGCCACAAACTTGATCAAAGATTCATTTTTCTGCATCAAATTTAAAATTCGCTTGGTCAACTGCAGGTTCGTGCACGGATTTCCCGCACCGACATTATACACTTCTCCATTTTGGCCTTTGTTTATCAAAAGATCAATGGCCGTGCAATGGTCTTCGACATAAAGCCAATCGCGCATCTGCTGACCATCGCCATACACCGGCACAGACAGGCTGTCATAAAGGTTCGTAATAAAAAGCGGGATCACTTTTTCCGGATAAGCCAAGGGCCCATAATTGTTGGCCGCGCGCGTGATAACGACGGGAAGATCATAGGTTTTAAAAAAACTGTACGCCAAACGCTCCCCGCCAAGCTTGGAAGCCGCATAAGGGTTGCGCGGGAGGGTCTCGGCACTTTCTTTAAAGCTCCCTTTTAAAATCTGGCCGTAGACTTCGTCGGTGGATATTTGGACGAATTTTTTCAACTGCTTTTGCTTTCTGGCTTCTTCAAGCAAAGTATAAACGCCAAAAATATCCGTTTTTAAAAATGATTGCGGGTCATCGATCGAGCGGTCGACGGCCACTTGCGCGGCAAAGTTGACGACGACATCCGCCCCTGCCATGGCATAAGCGACAGACTTGGCATCACAAATATCGCCTTTGATAAACGTAAAATCCCGACGATGAGAATAGGGCTGCAAGTTTTTTATGTTCGAAGAATAATCTAATTTGTCTAAGACTCAGACTTCAATGTTCGGGTGCGTGCGGTAC
>JAYRHV010000247.1:0-1670 GCA_041907165.1 Candidatus Omnitrophota bacterium
ACCCGGTGCCCAAAACTTGCAGGAAATAAAGATTTAAGGAAAAAGAACGTGACTTATATTCAGGATTATTGTCGTGAAGCCAGTCAAATCATCGCCGCTGTGGATCACCAGGAAATTGAAAAGATTATTGCGATCCTTTTAGACGTCCGTAAAAACTCTGGACGTTTGTTTTTTTTAGGTGTCGGGGGCAGTGCGGCCAACAGTTCGCACCCGGTCAATGATTTTCGTAAAATCGGCGGCTTTGAAGCGTATACGCCGCTAGACAATGTCGCAGAATTGACCGCCCGCACCAATGATGAGGGATGGAACAGTGTTTTTGAAGGATGGCTCAAAGGCTCAAGGCTTAATGAGAAAGACGCGGTTTTTATTTTTTCCGTCGGGGGTGGGAGCAAAGAAAAGAATATCAGCGCTAATTTGGTTTATGGCTTGGACTTCGCCAAAAGTGTGGGGGTAAGAATTTTGGGTGTCGTCGGCCGTGACGGTGGATACACGGCCAAAGTCGCAGATGCCTGTGTGGTCATCCCTTGCACAAATTCAGCGATGATGACTCCGCAGACTGAGAGTTTTCAATCAATTGTCTGGCACTTGATTGTTTCAGATCCCCGCATCATGGTTACGAGGAACAAGTGGGAATCAGTCACTGTAACTTAAGAAAAGTAATAGAACGCAGTCCCGTAAAGCGGGATAAGTGGGAATCAGTAAGGTAACGTAAATAAGAGAGGAAAGACATGGCGATTTATTTGGACACCAGTAATATCGACGAGATTCGCAAATATGTCAAGATGGGGATTATTTCTGGCGTGACGACTAATCCGTCTATTCTTCATAAGGAAGGTGCGACTGGCGGCATGAAGGGCCTTAAGAAAAAAATGATTGAGATTGCGCGCATTATTGCCCCGAATCCTCTGTCTGTCGAGGTAACAACGAATCATCCACAAGATATGATCGCGCAGGCCAAAACAATCGCCGGCTGGGCCAAAAATATTGTTGTCAAAATTGCCGTCCACGGCCCCAACGGGGAGATGGACAATATGTCTGTTATTCATCAGTTAGAAACCAAACACGATATTCGCGTTAATGTGACGGCGATGATGAGCGCGCAGCAATGTTTTTTGGCGGCTTTGGCTTCTGCCAGTTATGTTTCGCTCTTAGGGGGACGTGTCAATAATATGGGTTACAACGTGATTGAAGAAATCAAAAAGTTACGTACGCTTTTAGACTCTCATCAGTTGAAAGCCAAAATCATTTTAGCGTCGACCCGCGAAGTTCTCAATGTTGTCGAATGGCTTTGTGCGGGTGCGGACATTGTGACCGTTGCCCCGCATTTTATTGAAGGGATGCTTGTGCATCCGTATACGAAAGAAACGGTCCAAATGTTTTTGGCTGACGCTGTTAAGGCGGGACATTGATGAGTTCTTTTACGTTAGACTACATTTGTGGTTCATTTAAAAATTATTATTTTGTGACGGGTCCTGTCGCTGCGGACCCTGCTGTCCTCGCAAGCTGCGGGCAGCAGGGGACCCCCTTCGCGCCACCCGTTTTATGGAGCAAATTATGAACGATTTTTTAAAGAAACGACAAGTATTAAAAAACAAATTTCAAAATCGTAAAACAGTTTTTGGCTCATGGACGTCTTTGGCGCATCCGTCGATTACCGAGATTTTCACCCG
>JAYRHV010000248.1:0-2563 GCA_041907165.1 Candidatus Omnitrophota bacterium
GAAGCTTATGGCGTTAAAGGTTTTCATATTGATAAAGCAGAGAATGTGACCGATGTTTTGACTCAAGCGTTTGCTTATAATGGTCCTGCGCTTATTCATGCGGAAGTCATCAAAGAAGGCAATGTGTTTCCGATGGTTCCGGCGGGCAAAAGTGCGTATCACATGATTATCGAAGCTCCGACGACAAAGTTAGAAAAGCCGACCGGAAGCACATAAGGCTTTTGTCCCGGGTCCTGCCCCTCAAGGCACCCTACCGTCCTCGCGAGCTGCGGGCGGCAGGGAACCCGCCTACGGGTCACCCGGCCTAAAGGTCAGCTATTTGAGATTAGGAAAAAATAATATGAGTGCAATAGAATCAAAAAAAAATATTCACACCATCAGTTTGCTGGTCGCCAACAAGCCCGGCGTCTTGGTGCGCATCGCTTTAGTTTTTGCACGGCGAAATTATAATATTGATTCGTTGGTCGTCTCCCCTTCTTTTAATGAGAAGTTTTCGCGCATGACCATAACCGCTCAAGGTGATCCACAGACACTCGAACAGATTATCAAGCAGGCCAATAAGCTCATTGATGTTATCCACGCTAGTGAACACAATGACACGGATGCTGTGCATAATGAACTGGCTTTGATGAAAATTAAAGTGACACCAGCCAATAAACCGATTATCTTAAAGCTTCTTAAGAAATTTAACGCCTCCATTATCGACACGACTGGGAATATTCTTATTATCTCTCAAGCGGGCACAACCACAGAACTCGATGAGCTTGAAATTTCTCTCAAAAAATACCACCTTATCGAAATTGTCCGCACTGGCAAAGTTGCCATGGCGCGCGGCCATGACGAGACGTAATATCAATTGTCATTGCGAGAAGTCCCGCAGGACGACGAAGCAATCCCAAACTGTTTTTAAAAATATTTTTTATAAAGTTCTTTTATGAGATTGCCCCGTCGCCTTGAACATTTGAATGGCTCCTCGCAATGACGCTAATTGGGACAGTAGTTCAATAACGCAATTGTAAATGACTTTAATTTTTATCACCGAGACTGCAAGGCAGGATTTTTGGCATTTCTTTAGGCGGCAGGACGATTTCGGCAATCTCTATGCCGTTTTCATTTTCACTGATCGACGTAATTTGGCAACGCTCAAAATCAATTCCCGCCTCTTGACGGCCAAGATATTGAGCAACAGACGACCGTAAGGCATCCCATTCTAAATAAAGTATAAATCGAGACTCTTCGTCGCTGATTTGAAGATCATTAGCGGTCTTTTCATAGGTTAAATTCAATATATCGTTGAGAGTTTTGCCGTTAAGATATTGGCTAAGCTTGGTCTTAGCTGTAATTTCTCGGCCGCAGGTCACTTTTGCAAACTCAAAAGAAACAAAATTCTCTTCTTTGTCGAGTTTGATAAAAATACTGGAAGATGAATCACTGCAAGGCATAAATTATTTTTTTTGTAGGGAACAGGCATGCCTGTTCCCTACTGAATAATAAGAATTACCATTCCAATGCGCCGCCGGTTTGATATTCGGTCACGCGGGTTTCAAAAAAGTTTTTCTCTTTTTTTAGGTCAATGACTTCGCTCATCCATGGAAATGGATTTTCGCTGCCATATTGCTCTGGTAAGCCTAAGCGCTTAAACCGCCGGTCGGCAATATACTGGACGTATTCTTTTAAAAGTGCCGGATTTAACCCTAAAATTCCATCTTTTACACAGTCTTCACAATAGCGATGCTCTAGCTCGACGGCATTTTTGATAAATGTAATAATCTCTGACTCAAAGGCTTTATCCCAAACATTAGGATTTTCCTCGCGGATCGTATTAATCAGGTCAATGCCAAAATTCATGTGGATGCTTTCATCACGTAAAATATACTGGATTTGCTCGCAGGTGCCGGGAATACGGTTTTGCCGGCCAAAGGAGAGCATGGTCACAAACCCGCCATAAAAGAAAATACCCTCGGTGATAACGTAAAGGCCGACCATGTTTTTAAGTAAAGTTTGTAAACCTTGTCTTGTGTGCGTATCAAGATTTGGGTCTAGGACGCTATTTGTACAGCTCATCGCGTATTGGTCTTTGTTAAAAATTGTTTCAACTTCCCGGTACATGTTAAACATCTCGCCCTCGTCGAGTGATAAGGATTGGACGATATACTGAAAAGCATGGATGTGTATCGCCTCTTCAAAAGCTTGGCGCAAAAGATATTGCCGGCACTCGGGATTATCGACACAGCGATAAACGGCCAAGACAAGATTGTTGCCGACCAGTGACTCTGCGGTGGCAAAAAATCCTAAAACGCGCTTGATGACACGCCGTTCGCTGTCCGTAAAGCCTTGGGGGTCTTTCCATTGTTCGATATCGCGCTGCATCGAAACCTCCGTTGGCATCCAGTGATTGGCGCAGCCGTCTAAATAATAATTCCACGCAAATCGATATTTGATCGGAACTAATTGGTTGCAGTCAACGGTCCGGTCGTTGTTAATGATTTTTTTCCGGTCCACCGTCATTCTTTCTTTGCTCATGCAGATACTTAGGTCAGACATATGAGTCCCTCGGCTATAA
>JAYRHV010000249.1:0-1827 GCA_041907165.1 Candidatus Omnitrophota bacterium
AACGCCGCAGGGCGCTGAGTCCCCGATCGATAGCAACGGGTGTGTTGGAATCAGTATAGGGCCCGGAAGTATCATAAACTTCAAAAGGAGCATTGGGCAGGTTTTCCCCTTTTGAAGTTACAGTCGGAGAAAGAGCTATTTCCCGAAAAGGGACCTGGATATTTTTATGAATCAATCCGCTTTTATAAATTTTTTTGGAATTAGGTAGCGGACGATATTGGATATCGGGCTTTTGCGGGCCCGGTAAGACGGCGCGATTGATCATGAAATCTCCTGATTCTTAACTAAATGAAGTCCCGCATCCGCAACTGCTTTTGGCGTTGGGGTTTTTATATTTAAAGCCGCTTTCGCGCAGGGTATCGACATAATCGATTTCGATGCCTTTCAGAAAATCAACACTTTCATTGTTCACAAAAATTTTAATTCCCTCCTGCTCGAGGATGGTGTCGTTTTCGTATGCGTCCTTCTGCAGGCGCATTTCATAGGACAATCCCGCGCAGCCGCCGGTCACCACCCCGACCCGCAGTCCGTGATTCGGTTTGTTTTCTTTGACCATCATCGAGCGCACTTTTTCCAAAGCCGCGGCCGTCAAAACGACCAGAGGCTTTGGCGGAGTCGGAGCCGATTGCAAATTTTGTGTGTCAGTCATAGTATCTTAAAATAGCACAAAATACGTCATTTCTCAACCGGAATCGAAAGACCTTGAGTCAATGGGGTTGCTCAATTGCGGTAAGCGTCTTTTCGCAACATCGCCGCGGTCATGAGGACAATGTTCCCTCGCGCATCAATCTGATAAAAAAGACGTATATCTCCCACACGATACCGCCAGGTCGCGGGAGAGTAGGCTTTTAATTTCTTGATGTTTTTCCCAAAGTATGGCTGGTTTTGGAGTTGTGGATAAACATATTTCCGAAGCTTTTTATGAAATGCTTCATGTTTTTTGCCAAGTATCTCGGAGAGATGGTCAAGGTAATCCTGTGTTTCATAAATATGAAAATTAAACAACGAAGCGGCCTTTCCCGTGAATAAATTGCTTGCGCCCGTGTTTTAAACTTTTCATGACCTTTTTGTCTGACAAGATTTCTTCCATTTCCACATCATCAACAGTATTTACGGCGGCAATAGCCTCCATAACCCGGTGGGTGATAAAGTTTGAGATCGGTCTTCGTTCGTGTTTCGCCACACTGGATATGGCTTTGTAATCGTGGTCAGAAAGTCTGATCGTTACGGTTTTTGACATTTTATCCTCCTTGTTTCTACTTTGAATATAATATATTCATTTATATTCGTCAAGGACAAAATATTTAGCACTCGAAATTTGACATGTATGATGTTTTAGGATAGTTCAGTTATTATTCAGGATTTAATGCGAGCAATTTTAGCGGAAGATATTTTCTGAAAAGTTTGAAGTCATTGTCAATCGTAAACAGTGGGCAATCGTAATAAACGCAAACGGCACAAATCAAAAAGTCTGTGTGGTTGCCCTTAATGCCCTGTTTTTTGCAAATATTGAAATATTCTGCCGCTATCAAATAAATATCGGGTGATATCGGTAAAATGTCAAACGGAGCTAGACGATTTTTAATATACTGAAGACTTTTTTGCTGGAAACACCGCTTAAGATTTCCTGGAGAATCGGACCAATCAGCGCGACGCTGTGATTGGAGATCATATCCTTCAGGGCTTCGGTAAGCGCGGGATCCGGATGATTTGACCTTAAGACTTTTGACCAAACGCAGGTGTCAACGAGGATTTTTGCGAGCGCGGTTCTTTTTGTAATCATAGTCTTTATCGAACGGGATTTTTCCGAAAATATTTAAGATATCC
>JAYRHV010000250.1:0-10080 GCA_041907165.1 Candidatus Omnitrophota bacterium
AAAAAGAAAAGCAAAAATAATTCCAAGATATTCAATCATTTTGACAGGCAATCGAAAGGTTATCCGAGTCAAAAATCCTCTTTTAAGACTCGTTTGAAGTTTTTATCCTAAATTTTGCATTACAATCTAGTGTGCGACGATCCGTCGCGCACAAAAAGTGAAATGCAAAATTTGCCTTCGGTTGCGGTTTACCGCAAGGATTATCCCCGCACGTCTCGACGTTGTCGAGACATGCGGCCCTTTGGGCGGATTTTGCTTTGGCCAAGCAGAAGCTTGGCTAATGCAAAATCCGGGATAATATTTTCTGATTATACTCACCCTTTAAAAAGACACAAAAGATATCTTTAACTAAATAAACTGCGCGTCAGTGCCACATATTTTTCTATTCATATCTTAGCGCTTCGATAGGATTTAACTGCGCGGCTTTTTGGGCAGGCCAAAGTCCAAAAACAATACCGACCGTTACCGAAAATGTCGTCGCTAAAATCACGGACAAAAGTGAAATGTGGATCGTCCATCCAGCCAATAGCGTCAAAAGATACGACACGCCGGCGCCCAGAACAACACCCGCAACCCCGCCGATACAGGCCATCAACACAGATTCCACCAAAAACTGCAATAAAATATCACGCCCCGTCGCCCCCAGAGCTTTGCGCAAGCCAATTTCCTTCGTGCGTTCGGTAACCGAAACAAGCATGATATTCATAATCCCGATGCCGCCGACTAAAAGCGCAATCGCCGCAATGGCGCCCAACAGAAGCGTCATGGTTTTTGTCGTCGATTCTAAAGCTGTTTTCAAATCCGCCATATTGCGGACTTGGAAAGCTTCATCACCATTGGACTTTTTAATAATATGATGCCGTGCCGAGAGAAGCTCCTCTACCCTCTGGCTTAAGTCATCCAAAACATCCGCAGAATTGCCCTCAGCATAAATCGAATCCAGATAATTCTTCCCCAAAACCCTCGACATCGCCGTCGTTACAGGCACAATAATCGTATCGTCCTGATCCCGAAAGCCGGTCGCCCCTTTTGGCGGCAAGATGCCTATGACCAAAAAATTTAACGAATTGATTTTGATTGTTTCGCCAATCGGATTGCTTTCCCCAAACAACTCTTTGACGACCGTCGTGCCCAACAGGGCCACCTTAGATCGGCTGTGCAATTCTTCGTCAGTAAAAAATCTTCCCACCTTAGGTTCTGCCGAACGCATCAGGGCATATTGGACATTTGTCCCTTCTAGTTGCGTATTGGCGTTCTTGCTGGTATAGACGACTTGAACGCGGCCTGTGACCGACGGGCTAACGCGCCGCGTCAGAGGAAGCTCTCCGATAGCATTTAAATCGGAAAACGTTAACCTTGTTCCAGCGCCTGCCTCCATAGCGACCCCTTGCATGCTCATCTGCCCGGGACGTATCATCAAAAGATTAGACCCCAAGGATGAAAGCTGGGTTTCAATCGAGGCCTGTGCGCCGCTTCCTAAAGCAAGCATCGCAATGACCGCGGCGACCCCGATTAAAATTCCTAAAATAGAGAGAAAAGACCGTAACTTGTTGGCAAACATCGCATAAATCGCCTGATTGACAGAGTCAAAAAACTTGGCGATATCATAGTCATTTTTAGAAGATTGCAAAGCTTCCCTGACAATCTCGGGGGACTGGTCTTGTCCTAAAAAACTTGTTTGATTTGTACTGCGTTTATCGTCAGAAATGATTTTGCCGTCACGCATCACAATAACACGGCTGGCATGGCTGGCCATTTCCGGCTCGTGGGTGACCATAACGATCGTTTTGCCGTTTTGATGAAGTCCTTTTAAAATCCCGATAATTTCATCTTTGCTTTTGCTGTCTAAATTTCCCGTCGGCTCATCGGCCATGATAATAAAAGGGTCATTGACCAATGCGCGGGCAATGGCTACCCTCTGCTGCTGGCCGCCGGAGAGTTCATTGGGCCGATGTTTAAGACGGTCCGCTAATCCAACAGCAGCCAATTCCTGACGGACCTTTTCTTGAGAATGCCTTTCTGCCGCGTACACTAAAGGAAGGCCCGCGTTTTCCAGCGCTGTCCGTCGAGAGAGGAGATGAAATTGTTGAAAAACAAAACCGATAAAACGGTTGCGCAAAAAAGCCAATTGGCTGTCATAAAGGCCGGTGATCTGTTCTCCCGAGAGAATATACTGCCCCGAATCGGGCCGGTCCAATAATCCTAAAATATGCATCAAGGTCGACTTGCCCGAGCCTGAGGCGCCCATGATGGCCACAAATTCTCCCTGAGCAATGGTCAAAGAAACGCCGTTGACCGCTTTAACAACTTGGTCGCCCATCGTATAACTTTTGACAATATTGCGCAGCTCAATCATAAGCCTCTTATCTGCGTCGGACCGGCATAAATGGGTTGGTCCCGCTGCTGTTTTTAGGCAGTACGTATTTTGCTGTTGTAAAAATAACCTCGTCCGACTCTGTTAGGCCAGAAAGAATTTCGACATTCTTTTCATCACTTAAACCCAGCGTAATGCTGCGCTCAATCCTCTTGGTCCCATCGGGATTATGCAGCAGAACAAACGCCCCATTTTTCCCTTTTTGGACAGCCTTTAGCGGCAGAAGAAGAACATCCTCTTTGCTTTCGACAACAAAATCGATATTGGCATTCATCCCTGAACGAAAAAACGCAGGAACATTTTCAGGGATCAAGTCCACCTCATAAATCGTGACATTGTTGACCGTTTTGGATTCGTAATAAATATGGTCGACGACAGCTTTGATTTTTGTGTCAGGGTAAGCATCAAGACTTACGATAGCCCTTTGGCCGTTTTGAATTTTTCCAATATCCGTCTCGTCAACCTGCGCGCGGACAATCAAACGGTCGGAAATAACAACCACATCGTCTGCCGTTGTGATGGTTTGCCCGGGTTGTATGGTCCCGACAATCACCTCCCCCTCGATAGGGGACATAAGGGCAATGGGTTTATAGACATCCTGCCACTGTTTGAGCGCCTCTGGCCCGCGCCCGCGGGCGGCATCCAAAAGCGCCGCGCGGTCCGTCGAGCTCATCCAAACAAGAGTATCGCCTGTTTTGACTTTCTGGCCTTCGGCAACCAAAACTTGTTCGATGCGTCCATTAACCGGAGGCTTGACTTGCAAACGGTTTTTGGGCAGCACAACACCCGTCGAGGAAATGACGGTCTTAATCTCCCCGCGATGCGGCAAAATAATTTTGAAAGAGTCCTCGGCTCTGGAGGCGATTTTTAATTTGTTCCAGATAAAGCACGAAGTGCCCAGAAGAACAACCAAAATAAAAATGTGCCATCTTTTAATTTTCATATTCTAAAGTTTCTCCTTTGGCTTGTATCCAATTGGCCTCTGCTATCAGCGCGGCGGCTTGGACGTCGAGAAATGCTTTTTGCGCGCTGACTAAATCATCTTCAATGATCGTCCAATTATCAAAAGTCACAAGCCCGACGGTATATTGGGCTTGCGCTATCTTGGCCCGCTCCTGCGAGGCTGCCAAAAAATCTTTTTGCACAGCAACTTTTTCGAAAGCGTCCACAAAATCATTCCAGCTTTTTTGCAATTGATAAACAACCTCGTCTTTTTTACTGCGCTGTGTTTGCTGCAATTGCAAATAAACACTTTGCGCTTTAGACAGACGGGCCACATTCGCCCCGCCGCTAAAAATCGGGACCGATGCCTTAATGCCAGCGGATGTCCCGCTTTGCTGCACAGCCCAGTGGTCGTCAGACTTCTGTGCATTGCCACTTAAAACAATCGAAGGCAAAAAGTCTCCTCGGCTGGAGGAAACCGCAAAAGCCGCTGCATTTTTTTGTGCGGTTATTTGTAACAGCGACGGGTTATGCTCCGCAATTTTTTCAAAGTCCGGACTTGCGTTTAAATTTTCTTGGACCTCTAATTCACCTTGTAGAGAAAGCGCAGAAAATTCGCTGCGTCCTAATTCTTGGCTTAATTTTGTCTGGGCAGTCATAAGTCCGCGCTTGGCGGCATTGATGTCAAAAACCGCCTGTGACAAATTAGCTTTTGCCGTCAACAGAGCGCCTTTGTGCTCTGTGCCCGACTCATAACGCAAGCTGATCAATTCCAAATTGCTCTTGCGCAATTTATAAATTTCCTGCGTTAAATCCATCAACTTTTGGGTTTTGAGCAAATTGACAAAAGCTTCTCGTAAATTCAAACGGACAGAAGAGGAAATAAAACGGAAGTTTTCTTTGGCCGCTTTGATATTTTCTGATGCGGCAGAAATATTATTGGCTGTTTTAAAACCGTCAAATAAAAGCAAATCCCCTGATATCCCATAGCTAAAAGAGGCGCTTGATCCGCTGGCTTTGGACTTGGCCGTCGCTGCCGAGACATCCGCCGAGAACTGCGGCAAAGCTGTGCTTAAAGTTATTTTTTTATCAAACCCAGCCTGCGCAACAGCTTGTTGGGAGGCAATCAAATCAGGATGATTACGGCTGGCTTCTTTAAGGCAATCCTCCCACGTCAATACATCTGCAGCCTCTGCCAAACAACCAGATCCGATTAAGATTACGAGAATCAGAAAAAATTTCCCATTCATTCTTTCTCTTCTCTGCCTCTATATTCTGGGGGCGATTTTTTCATCTGAGCGATAAAATTGGTAAATTGCTCTACTGATAAAATTTTGCGGACAGCCAAAATAGACTGCAAGCGTTCATCAGCCATTTGCGACTGCAGTGCTTTGATATTATTTTGGATATCATTAATCTTAGCCATATCCAAATTCGGTTTCATCAGTTCCTGATTGAGTGCTTCTCTGTACGTGCGCATTTTTTCAAACACAGCTTTTCTCTTTTGATGATTACCCGATTTATTGCTTTCCAGAGCTTTCTTCTGCTCTGGCGTTAAATTCAGTTGGCTGTAAATCTCCTGTATCTTTTTTTCCATTTTTTCATGTCTTTTCCCCCCCCAATCGGCTTTATCCTCAGCCTGCGCCGACGAAAAAACACAAAACCCCGAAATCAACATTGACAACACAACAACTTTTCTCGTATCCATAATCATCCTCCTGTTTTATAAAAAATATTTTTCCAGCGGCATTTGGTCCGAATTGCCCGGCATATCGGATACAACATCCGACGATCGCCACAGGGAAGCTAAATATTCTCCCTGTTCTTGGGCCTGACGCTTTTCTGATAGCTGATGATAAAAAACGAAACTGCTGAGTAAAATTATTACGGCAAAGCCTCCCAAGGCCGTGGCCAATCTCGGGGAAAAAAAGGAACCTGCGAATTTTTCCCAAAAACCGCTCTCCTTGAGCCTTGCGCTCGACTGATTTTCAATCTTATCCTTAATCGCCGTCCAAAGATGCTCCGGGACATTTTCGGATTCAACATTTTTAAAAGGCCCTGCCAAGTCCTCTTTAACTTTATCCGCAAATTGCCGGCAATCTCCACAAAAAAGCAAATGCGCGTCAACCGCTGCTTTCGTAGCCGCGCCAGCTTCATCGTCGATATAATCCGTTAAAATCAAGTCTTTTATATTTTTACAGGTATTCATAATCCACCCGCTTGTGAGTAAAAAGCATCTTTTCTCTGGCGCGCTTTAAATTCGATCGCACCGTGTTGACATTGACCCCCAAAGCTTTGGCAATCTCTTCATAACTTAAACCTTCGATATTTCTCAAAACAATACAAGCACGTTGTTTTGGATTAAGAACACTTAAAGCTTTATCAACGAGCGTATTGAAATGTTCTTTTTCAATCGCCTGATGCGTTTCGCTGTCAATGACTGTTTCTGGAGTGTCCTCATATTCCACGAACTTATTTTTCAGATTTGCTGTTTTTCTAAAAGAATTCAGCGCGCAATTGACGGCAATCCGATACATCCACGTCTTAAGCGACGACTCAAAGCGAAACTCTTTTAGCTTCTGATGCATGATCAAAAAAACCTCCTGCGTCACTTCCTGTGCATCTTCTCTATTACAAATAATCCTCAAAGCGACATTGTAAACAAAGCCGGACATCGCCTTGTAAATGACCTCGAAAGCGGCAAGATCGCCTTCTGATGCCTGCACAATAATATCGTCGGAAATATCCTGCATAAATATTTTCTTTGTTATTTTTAAAAAACGATTCCATTATACCACCTCAAAGACGATCAATTGGCATACATCACTTTTAATTGCGAAACCTTTGGAAACTCCGTATAAAGTTCTCCTTGCGGCCCAACAAAACCTTTTGCTGTTCTTTTAAGCAGTACAGCCGTATACCCACCCTGATTATTAGGAATATTTACCGTAAAAGATTCATCGCCGTCGGGTCCAGAAGCCAAAGCATTGACTTGCAGTGGAGCTGTTGTCAAAGACGAACTTACCACAGTCGGCTGGACATACTCAACGGGAGCCGGAACGACCTGATAACCAGAACGGGTATAAACATAATAGGTCCCGTTATCCTCATAATACGTCACGCCGCGAATGACAATCGGATGAAAATCCGACGGAATACTACGGACCACTGCGCCAACCGGTGGGGCGACAACGACATATTCACCGCCGAAACGACTATAATACAACCCATCACAATAGTAATACCTTGCGCCGCCTAAAGTAACGGTAATAAAATTATTCGGAATCCATGATAAGCGCAATCCCCAATGAGGATGATCATGATATCGATAAAAATGGTGGTTTTCATGATGGTCTTCGTGATGCCTACCCCAATCCGCGTAAGATAACTGCGGGGCAGCTATCAAAAAAACACCTGCCAGAAGACCCACACATAGACTTGTCCTGTTTTTCATCATTTTTCTCCTCTATTAAAGATTAATTTCTAGCCCATTCGTCAGATTAGACACAAAAAAACTGAAAAAAGTTCCATTTTTTTCTAAATCGTAAGGTCTCAGGCAGTTGACAAGAAAACGTAGATCACTGTCATTGCGAGAAGCCAATCAATTATTCAAGGCGACGAAGCAATCCCTGACAAGAAACAAGATTGCGACCGAAGGGAGTCCCTGTGGGGCTTCGTCGTCCTCGCAATGACACAATTTTTTTAACGGACTTAATCTGTTAACTAAAGCGGAACGAGAGAAAATTATTTCTTTTTAGAGGAAGGGAATTGGGGTGTTTTGCCGCCACAGTCACAGCCGCCGCAGCCGGACTTTTTTTTGATCACGACAGAATAAAGAAAAATACCTATCGTCATTAAAACGATCGCGATTGCCAAAATAGATTGCAGGTCATTGGGCATATTTTGTTTTCACTGAAACCCCAGCCAATGTCCACCTTGATAAACTAGCAAAGCCATTGCATACGCTAAGCCGGTCATATAAACGATTTGAAAAAGTGGCCACTTCCAGCTATTAGTTTCGCGGCGCACCACCGCGACCGTGCTCAGACACTGCATTGCAAAAACATAAAAAACCATAAGACTGATACAAGAAAGCGGCGTAAACAACGGCCGCCCGTCGGGCCAAGCGGCTTTTTTAAACGCTTCGCGCAAATGTTCATCGCCCTGACCTTCGATGTTAAACACAATGTTCATCGTGCTGACAAAAACTTCCCGCGCCGCAAAAGAGCCAATGAGGCCAATGCCAATGCGCCAGTCATAACCCAAAGGCTTAAGCGCCGGCTCCATAAGGATTCCGGCTTGTCCGGCAAAACTATGCTTAAGCGCTTCTGACCCGACGAGATGATCGTGTTTGGGATAACTCATCAGTCCCCAAAGAATAATGGACAAGCCAAAAATAACCGTACCCGCGCGTTTTAAAAAAATAAGCGCCCGCTCCCACATATGCATCATCACATCTTTAAAAAGCGGCAGACGATACGGCGGCAATTCCATAATAAAAACAGGGGTTTCACTGCGCAGCAGTGTTTTTTTAAACAACCACGCCATCGCAAAAGCGCCGATAATCCCCAACAAATACAATCCCAACATCAGCCCCGCTTTTTGCCAAGCTAAAGCGCCGGGAATAAGCACCGCAATAATAAGAGTATAGACCGGCAAACGGGCCGAACAGCTCATCAAAGGAGAAACCAAAATCGTCGTCAAACGATCCTTGGGGCTTTCGATCGCACGTGCGGCCATGACGCCGGGAATCGCACAAGCAAATGAAGAGAGCATCGGAATAAAAGATTTTCCGTGCAACCCAGCCTTGCTCATCAGCCGGTCCATAATAAACGCCGCGCGTGCCATATACCCTGTGTCCTGCAAAAGCCCGATAAAGAAAAACAAGATCAAAATTTGAGGCAAAAAGATCACAACCGCACCGACACCCGCGATAATCCCGTCGGTCAACAGATCTCTTAAATCGCCAGCAGGCATACTGTTTTTAACGATCCCCTTAAAATTCGCAAAAACACCGTCGATCCAATCCATCGGATATGTTGAAATCGTAAAAATCGAATAAAACATCAGCGCCATAAGGCCTAAAAAAATCAACCAGCCCCAAATTTTATGCGTAACAACCGCGTCAATGCGGTCGGTCAATGTGACCCTTTTTTTACCTAATTTTTCGACGATAATCCCTTTTAAACTTTTTGACAACCACGCATAACGTGATTCTATGGCCACCGAACGCCAATTGATACCCCACTCCGTTAAATCCGTTTGAATGCGCCGGACACAATCCATTGTCTTGTCCCGACCTTTTAAAATTTCTTTCAGTGTCTTTTCATCCTTGGACAATAAAATGATCGCCTCTGAAAAAGCATCTGACTTGGCTACGTTCTCTTCACGCCAAAGAAGGATCATCAGCTCCTCAATGCGCGACTCGACTTGCTCTGGCATACGCCACAAACGCCGATTGCCCGCCGAAACGCCGGCACTCAATAACTCTTTTAATTCTTCGATGCCCTTACCCTGATTGGCAATAGCGCCGATAACCGGAGCATGCAAAACTTCTGACAGACGTTTAACATCAATCTTTTTGCCCTGTTCTTCGACCTCGTCCATCATATTGAGAAATACAATGACCGGTAACCCTAAATCCTGAATCTGGCTAAACAAATAAAGATTGCGCTCCAAATTCGTTGCATCCACAACGCAAACGACAATATCCGGACGGGTCGTGTCTTTCATCTTTCCCAAAAGAACATCACGGGCGACTTTCTCGTCGGGCGAGCGCACATCAAGGCTATAGGTTCCGGGAAGGTCTAAAACATCAATTTGCCTGTGGTCCTCAAAAACGATACGCCCAAGCTTTTTTTCAACAGTGACGCCTGAATAATTGCCAACCTTCTGACGCAATTTTGTCAAAGCGTTAAAAACAGTGGTCTTGCCACAGTTGGGATTTCCGGCTAAAGCTACTGTGATGGCTTTTTGTGCAATGATAGGATTAGAGAGCGCTTGCGGCATTAAGCACCGTTTCCCTCGGCAATTCCAACAATAATGCCTTGCGCTTCTTCGCGGCGCAAAGACAAATGATACCCGCGGATTTTAATGTCAATCGGATCCCCCATCGGGGCAAAACGGATCACTTCGATGGATGTGCCGCGGAGGATACCCATTTCTAAAAGACGCTGAGACAAAAAGCCCTGATCCAAAACTTCTTCGACGGTCGCGACTTGTCCGACTTTTAACTGGCTTAATGGAATTTTATTCATAATCGCCTTCTATGTTACATCTTCTTCTCTAAAAGTAAAGTTAGGGCAGTTCTCGTATTTGTCAAGATTTTTAACAGTCACTTTTTCTTTAAAAAAACTGTTCGTATTCTATAATCCACTTTAATTCTCCCTGCGCTGCGGGATCTGTCAAACCAAACAAATACCCGACGTCATATTTCACATGCGTCCCAATTGTTCCATAAAAAACAGGCCCCAGCTGATGACTTTGTTTGCTATAACCTGACCCTTCGCGCAGCTGGCCAAAATCGCTGTGCAGTTCAATCCCGGGCTCAAAAACTTTTTGCCAACGATAACGGCTGCTCCATGCCAAACCGCCGGTCATTTGTTGAGCTGATCCGCCGCCGACCTCTTTTGCAAAAATAATATTGGCTGTATGAAGAAAAGGCCCTAAAGATTTTTCTAACAAAATTTTGGCTTCAATATTATCGGCTGTTTTTTTCTCAACCGTGGTTTCATACGCAAAATACAAACCTGCGTCCAGCCAAT
>JAYRHV010000251.1:0-3588 GCA_041907165.1 Candidatus Omnitrophota bacterium
ATTGACTTGGAGAAAAGGATCAGGATTGCGGACTTGCCAAAATTTTGGGGTGAGAAGTGTTGGCATGAAATTACTTTTCATTTCTTCTCGTAGGGAATGGTCGCGACCATTCCCTACAAAAAAATAATACAATATTTATTTAGATTTTGCCGAAGTGCAAACTTTCGCTTTAATCGTAGGGAACAGGCATGCCTGTTCCCTACAAAACTTACATTTTCTGCGGTGTGCTGACACCCAACAACCGCAAACCGTTGGCAATGACAATGCGGCTGGCGTCGACTAAAGCCAAACGTTGCGCTGAAAGCTCAGGATTTTGGACATCAACCACCCGATGCCGGTCATAAAACCGGTGAAACACAGCAGCTAATTCCTGCAAATAATTGACAACAGCAAAGGCATCCCCTTGCCGCCAACAAAACAAAAGCGTAGTCGGAAAATGACCGATTTTCTTTAACAGATCCATTTCCTCTGGTTCGCGCAATAATTTAAAGTCGCCGGCCTTGGCCCAAAGCCCCGCCTCTTTGGCTTTGTCCTCAATGGAATACGTCCGCGCATGCGCATATTGAATGTAATAAACCGGATTTTCGGGCGTTTCTTTTTTAGCTAATTCCAGATCAAAATCCAAATGCGCGTCAACCAAACGCATCAAAAAGAAAAACCGCGCCGCATCCACGCCGACCTCTTCAATGACTTCCCGCAGGGTGATATATTGTCCTCGACGGGTGGACATCTGGACTTCTTCTCCGTCACGAAACAAGGTCGCCAGCTGGACAATCAAAACACGCAAAGCATCCTTTGGCTTGCCCAAAGCCTGTACCGCGGCGCTCAGCCGCGGAATGTATCCATGATGGTCAGGGCCCCAGAGGTTAAAAACTTTTTCAAATCCCCGTCGGAATTTGTCCTGATGATAAACAATGTCGGGCATAAAATACGTATAACTGCCGTCGCTTTTTTTAACCACGCGGTCTTTGTCATCGCCATAGGCTGTTGTCTTAAACCACAAAGCGCCGTCCTGTTCAAAAATATGACCTTGCGCCTGCAAATCAGCCAATGTCTTTTCAATCTGCGGCTGGCCGGCAATCTTGCTTTGATACGACCAGACATCAAAATGCACGCCAAAATCTTTGAGCTCTTGGCGGATGACTTCCATCAAGTAATCGACGGCAAATTGCCGCACTTCGCTAAACGGCAAGCCCTTGAGCTCACCGGCTGTCGTGATCTTTTGCTCTGCAATAAAAGCATCCGCCATTTCAAAAATGTAATCGCCCTGATAACAATCCTGCGGGAACTCCTCTTTTTCACCTAATCGATCCAGCGCACGCAAAAAGACCGAACGGCCCAAAATATTGATCTGGTTGCCTTCATCGTTGACGTAATATTCTTTGGTCGCCGCAAAACCGATAAAATTAAAAATATTAGCCAAAGCATCCCCCACAGCCGCCTGTCGCGCGTGCGCGACACTCAAAGGCCCCGTCGGGTTGGCGCTGACAAACTCAATATTGATCTTGCGGCTCTGCCCAAAATCGCTTCGGCCATAATCATCTTTTTCGCGTAACGTTTGCTTTAAAATTTCGCAAACCGCGCTCGTTGACAAAAAGAAATTGATAAACCCGGGCTTTAAAACTTCGATTGAGGCAATTTTGTCATTTAAGCCGGCCGCTTTGAGGCCCGTAAAAATCGCGTCGCGAAAAGATGCGGCAACATCCATCGGCGGCCGCTTGAGCAATTTGACCGATTTCATCGCAATGTTAGTTGAAAAATCCCCGTGGGATTTGTCGGCAGGAACATCAACTTCCACTTCAGGCAAAGCAAAGCCTTCAAAAAAACCAGACAATGATTTTTGGATAACTTCACTTAACTGTTTGCGCAAATTAATTAACATATGAAAAAATGGGCTCTCGCCTTTTAGAAAACAAGGATGAGAGCCCAGAATTTTGCCTGTTTAAAAAAAATTTCAGCGCTTGAAGCTAACGATTTTAGCATCCTGCCAAAGATGGTCTAGGCCGTAAAATTCCCGGGTTTCTTTTTCAAAAACATGGACCACCACATTTCCAAAATCGACCAAAACCCATACGCCCTCACGAAAACCTTCTTTGCGTCTTATCTTAGCAGATGTGCCTTCAAAGCCTTCAATAACTCCTTCTGCAATCGACTGTGTATGGCGTGTCGACGTGCCGCTTGCAATCACAAAAAAGTCGCAGAAGTTGACGACTTCACGCATATCCAAAACCGTGATATCTTCTGCCTTCATGTCCAACGCAAATTTAGCAGCTGATTTAGCTAACTGCAGGGATGTTTGAGGCGCTTTTTTAATCGTTTTTTTCTTAGCTTGCAAGATCTAGAACCTAGCTTTCGCTTATCCGGCAGAAGCTTTGGAGCTTACCGAAATTAGCGGCTGTTGTGGAGCTTACTTTTTCTTTAATTGAGCGGCCTGATCCTTGCCCAAAACTCTCCAGCACTCATGCGTGCCCTTGGGAGATTTAGTTACCGCAAAAAATCTACCGCCTTTTTCTTTGACAGTGTATTCGGTAGAATCAAATTTTGATTTGGTCTTCACATCGTAAAAAGATAACTTTTCCATTTGTTCCCTCCATTTATTGGTTGTTTAAGCCTTAAAGAGTAGCGTAAGTCTACTGAAGAAAACTTGGCTTGTCAATTCAAAATTCATCCCAAATTTTGCATTACAATATATTGCGCGACGATCCGTCGCGCAAAAAAGTGAAATGCAAAATTTGCCTTCGGTTGCGGTTTACCGCAAGGATTAACCCCGCACGTCTCGACAAGGTCGAGACATGCGGCCCTTCGGGCGGATTTTGCTTGGACTCGCAGGAGCGAGTCTAATGCAAAATCCGGGTTCACACTCCCAGAAGCCGATTTAATTGTTTTTCTTGTCCGTCGTCGACCGGCCCTACAACAGCAAAATTATACCGCCGGCTGTCTAAAATAACCCCCGCCACACGCTTAATATCCTCAACCATAACACCTTTAACAGACTTAATGACCTCTTGAATCGTACGCATTTTATCCCGGGTCAAGGTCGATTCGCCAATCCACAGCATATGATCCATCGTGTCCTCAAGCGCCAAAAGGACCTGCCCTAAATAAAAATCCTTGGCCCTTTTAATTTCATCAAGTGTGACCCCGCTGCGCTTGACCTTAGCTAATTGTTTTAAAACAACTTCCAGCGCGCTAACGAGCTTGGTATTATCGACACCTGCGCGGACCATAAACAAACCTGTGTCTTTCAAATATTTGACGCAAGAGCCGATCGAGTAAGCAAGCCCCCTTTTTTCACGGACCTCGTCAAAAAGCCGGCTGGACATATTCCCGCCTAAAATGATGTTGAGCAAGTTAAGCGCGTATTTGTCCTTATGCTCATTTTCAAAGCCCAGCATGCCTAAAGCCAAATGCATTTGCTCAGTCTGCTTTTTGAACACTTTAATTTTGGGCTTTTGTTGTGAATTATCCGCTTCAACAAACCGCGAGCACAAACCGCCTAAAGTTTTGCGAAATTTTTTTTCGGCCAAATCACGGATATGCTGATGGCTGACCTTGCCGGCGGCCGAAATCACAATATTGCCAGCATGA
>JAYRHV010000252.1:0-2797 GCA_041907165.1 Candidatus Omnitrophota bacterium
CTTTGACCGACGGCCAAGCCAAACAACAGATATGAGCGCAAGGATAAGCGTTACGCAAAGCCTTAAAAACGGGAATCGAAAAAATAACATCCCCCAGCCAATTGACATTGACAACTAGAATACGCTCAAGATGTTTTGGATTTGTGCTCATCGTTTACGCAGAACTTCTTGATACATTTGCAAAGTTTTGGCTGCCATTGTTTCGGAAGAAAAATTTTCCTGAATAAATTTCCGTGCTTGAGCGCCCACCTGCTTGGCAAAATCAGGGTCTTTTAAAAACCGGATGATCGCTTCTGCCAAGGCGCTGGGATCTTTGGGCGCAACCAATAGACCGGTTTTTTCGTGCAAGACAAAAGAAGGGATTCCCCCGACGTTAGAGGCGACAATCGGCAACCCGCAGGCTTGCGCTTCCATGCCTGAAAGACCAAAACCCTCTTCGATAGACGGCATCACAAACACATCAAACAAAGAAAGGATCGCTCCGCTGGGATTAAAAACAGATGCAAATATCACATGGTCACTTATTCCCAGTTTAGCTGCTTGATTTTGCAGTTGTGCTTTCATCTTTCCTTCGCCGGCGAGAAACAATAATCCCCCGGGAAATTCTGAAATTATTCGCGGCATCGCATCAATAAGCACACTGTGCCCTTTGACATCCGCAAGCCGTGAGACCATTCCGATGACCGGAGTTTGTAAAATGTTAAATTTTCGGCGAATTTTTTGACGGCTGGCCTCATCAATCTCTCGGAAAAAATCTAAATCGATGCCGTTATTAATCAGAAAAATTTGGGCCTCTGGCACTTTAAAGTCATGTTGCAAATGATCTTTAACAGGCGTACTTATGGCCACAACCGCTTTACCCCAACACGGGAAAGCTTTTCGAAACCAGTGTGTTCGATAAAACCCATGGCAAGTTGTGACAAAAGGGATACGGCAAAAAAAACTTAAAGCTTGCCCCAAAAACTGAGTCACACGCGTCTGGGAATGAATAATATCAATCTTATTTTTAATAATAAACCTGACTAATAGCGGCAGCTGACAATACATCCGAGGGCTTAACTCAGACTTGGTTTTGACCGCCGCTTTGACGAGCGTGACCCCGCAGCGTTCAAATTCCTCAGCGCGCGTTCCGCCGGATGAGATCAAAAAAACCTGATGCCCTTTGCGAACATACTGACGAGAAAGTGCAAAAAGATAGCTGGTAATCCCTCCAACATTTAAATGAGTTGTAATAAGAAGAATTCTCATAAGTCGACTAAGCGATAAACTTCTGCGGCAACTTCCTCAGGAGTGATATCCCGCATACACACATGCGTTTTGACCTTGCACTGCGTACTATAACAAGGAGAGCAGGATGGTTTTTTCTCAATAATAACAGCGTTTTTGACCGGCGGCATATGACGCCGTGAAGACGTCGGGCCAAAAAGAGCGATAACAGGGACTTTCATCGCGGCGGCAATATGCAGCGGAGCCGAATCCGGGGACATAAAAACTTTACACTGCTTAATAACCGCGGCTAACTCCATCAAATCGGTTTTGCCGATTAAAATCGCCGGTTTGGTTTTTGTCAACGTTGAGAGTTTCTTGGCCAACTCTTTATCTTTGTCAATGCCGGTCACAATGACCCGAATATTCTTTGCCGCTAAAATGTCACACAGCCGCGCAATATATTCGACAGGCCAGTTCTTTGTCACCCACCGCTCGGAAGCTGCAATATTAATACCGACCACATAAGTGTTGGCCCCAACCCATTCGGATTCTAAAAGTCCCAGCGCATTCTCTGTCTCTTTTGCAGACGGCCACAATTCCAATAAATTTTCTTGAGAGTAAGTCAACCCCAACAATTTTAAAATCTGGAATTGATGCTAAACAGGCGGCAAATTATTATTGATCTGTACAACCGGTTGTGTCAGAAGAAAACCAAAACGGCCACGTTTAAAACCATAACTTTCTTTCGGGAAACATAAAAAACTTAACAGATGGCTGCGGGCATTATTCTGAAGGTCAATGACCTTATCAAACTTGTATTGCAACAATTTGCGGCCCAACTGCCAAAGACGCCTGACGCCTCGATCCCGATTTTTAAAATCCACGACGATGATCTCATCGACATACGGGCAGCGCTGAAGAACTTTTCGTGACGCTTCGCCCACCAAAACACAAATCCTCGCGGTTGGAAAATTTTGCCGCAGCGCTTTCAAAGAGGCTGTGATCAGAATAACATCCCCCACAGAACTAAACTTGATAACCAAAATCCTCAAAGACTTCAAAAGTTCATCGTAAACTTTAATTGTGCTATCGGCCATATGGGCTAAAGTAAATTTATCTTCTAACTTTTGCCGGGCTTGAAGCACTAATTGTTTTGCCAATTTCTTGTCCGATAAAATCCGCAAACACGCCTCTGCAATCGCTTGACTGTCCTTGGGCAAAACCAAAAGTCCCGTCTTTTCGTGGTCAATGATCTCAACGACTCCGCCGACAGATGTGGCTACAACAGGAACACCTACCGCCTGCGCCTCTAAAATCACGCGGCCAAACGCTTCGGGAACAATCGAGGACATCACCAAAAGATCTGTCTTGGCTAAAAGCTGCGGCACATCCTGTCGAGTACCCAAGAATTCAACGCAATCCGATAGGCCCAAACGCCGGGTCAGAACCTGCAATTCTTCACGGTACGTTTCCTTACCCACCGGCGCATCTCCGATAATCCACACCTTAACATGCGGCATTTTGCGTAAAACCTGCGCCATCGCACGTAAAAAGTATGTGTGCCCTTTTAAAGGAGTGATTCTTCCGA
>JAYRHV010000253.1:0-2108 GCA_041907165.1 Candidatus Omnitrophota bacterium
AATTCACGGTCATACATGTCGGTGGCCACATCGGCAATATGCATCGAGTGGCTTGATACGTCCCCGCCGTTATCTTTGTTGTTGACCGAGTTGACCGCGGCCATGTTCTTGATATCGTGGACGATATTTTCTTTGGTCTTTAAAAGAACTTTCTTAAACTGCTCATTTTTATTGCCAGTGGTTTTTTTCTGAGCCATCCTTGAAGTCTCCTTTGATGTAATAACTCTTTGAAGATATACCCTTTACACTGAGATTATCTGACGAACAACCGGACTGCAACGCTCACACAGAGTAGGATGTTCGCTGTCATGTCCAACAAGCGTGCTGTAATTCCAACAGCGGCTACATTTTTCTCCAAGAGCTTTTTCGATCACAATTTCGGTTTGCGGCAAAATTTCGCTTAAACCGGCCTTTATCTGTGCAGCTTTTTCGATACGCACTTGCGACACTATTAATAGAGAAGACAGCTTTGAACTCAAAGCTTGTAAATAATTAAAATCACGCTCGCTGGCCGTACGAAAAACCACTGCCGCCTCCAGCGGACTGCCAATCTCATTTAAGCCGCGCTTATCTTCAAGAGCTTTCATCACAAAAGGACGTATTTGTAAAAAAAGCTTATACTTCTCTTCTATGTCCGCGGCCTCTTTCCACTGTTCTGGCACAGCCAGCCAATTTAACAGATGGACATTCCCCGAGGCTTGCATGTCGGCATCTTTGGGCATCGCGCTAAAAACTTCGTCGCTGGTAAAAGCGAGTACCGGTGCCAATAACCGCGTCAAATGGTTCAAAATATGATAAAGAACGCTCTGTCCACTGCGTCTTTCCAGAGATTTAGCTTGTGAAGTATACAAGCGATCTTTTAGGATGTCAAGCGTAAAGCCCGAGAGATCATCGTTACAAAACGCGTAAATTGTCTGATAAACTTTAGGAAAATCAAACGCTTCATAAGATCTGTGGACCGTATCCAAAACATTTGCAAAACGATAAAGTGTCCAGCGGTCGATTTCCAAAAGCTCAGGGTAAGCGACAAGGTCCTCTTGCGGATCAAAGCCGGTTAAATTTCCTAAAATATAGCGCATCGTATTGCGGATCTTGCGATAAGCGTCAATAAGCCGCTCTAAAATTTCCTTAGAAAGCCGAATATCCTCAGAGGTATTGCTGGACGCGACCCAAAGCCTCAAAATATCCGCGCCGTAATTTTTAAGAACATCGTCGGGCGAGACCACATTGCCCAGAGATTTGGACATTTTGCGGCCCTGCCCATCGACGACAAACCCATGCGTTAAGACCGCGCGAAACGGCGCCTTGCCCTCAAGGGCAACGCCGGGGATAAGCGAGGATTGAAACCACCCACGGTGCTGGTCGGAGCCTTCCAGATAAAGATCCGCAGGGATTTTTTGATTGAGCATAGGGCCAAGCACAGCCTGATGGCTGACCCCCGAATCAAACCACACGTCTAAAATATCAAAAGTCTTTTCAAAATCAGTCCCAGAGCAGTCCGGACATTTAAAATCTGGCGGCAAAAATTCCTTAACGTCTTTGACAAACCAAATGTCGGTCCCCTCACTTTTGACTTGGTCGGCAAAACGTTTCATCAGCGGCGGATAAAGTTTATGTTCGCCGCAACCTTTGCACAGCACGGCGGGAATAGGCACGCCCCAATGCCTTTGGCGCGACAAGCACCAATCCGGCCGTGTGACAACCATGCCCAAAATCCGCTCCTGCCCGCTTTGGGGGATCCACTGCACAGTGTGTTTAATGATCTCTTTAAGATGAGCGCGCAAATTTTCGTGGTCAATTTTAAGAAACCATTGTTTGGTCGCGCGAAAAAGAATAGGCTTTTTGCAGCGCCAGCAATGCGGATACGAATGTGTGATATTTTGGTTAAAAAATAATATCCCGCGTTCTTTTAAATCAGCTATGATATTTTCATTGGCCTTAAAAACATACTGGCCTTCAAATTTCTCTGCCTCAGACGTAAAAACACCCTGATCATTGACAGGCATAAGAATCGGCAAATTATTTTTGCGTCCCGCCTCAAAGTCTTCCTGCCCATGGCCCGGGGCGGTGTGCACTAAACCGGTGCCGTCTTCTTTGGTCACATAATC
>JAYRHV010000254.1:0-1897 GCA_041907165.1 Candidatus Omnitrophota bacterium
CGCTTTGGGTCAGCTTTTGCCCCGATGGAATCGACCGTCGGTCAGACGGTCATTGACTTAAGCGGCAGAGGCTATTATCATTTTCGTTGTCCCGACGTAAACAAAGTTTCTGTAAAGGCGCAAGACGGCTACGCGTTAAGCGACGTAGACCATTTTTTAGAATCTTTTGCCCATAATTTGGGAGCAACGCTTAATATTAAAATCGAAGGATTGTCCGAAGATTTACATACGGATTTAGAAACAGTTTTTAAATCACTGGGGATGGCATTAGATCAAGCCACACAAATTGATCCCCGGCGGCAAGGTGAAGTCCCGTCGACAAAAGGAATTATCGACTAAAAAAATATAGACGAGGCCTGCGGCTGGGTACCGCGCGCAGTTTGATTTTTATTTTCTTCCAGCTTTGTTTTAGAAAAAATAAAAATCACTGTTTGAGCACGGCACCCAACCGTAGGCCTCCGAAAAAATAGTTTCAATTATGATTGCTATCATCGACTACGGCATGGGAAATTTGCGCAGCGTCCAAAAGGCTTTAGAAAAAGCCGGGGCCAAAACTGTGATTACACAAAATGTAACCGAAATAGAAAAAGCCGACAAAGTCGTTTTGCCCGGCGTGGGCGCCATCTTGCCGGCGATGGAAAAACTGCAAAGTTTAAATCTTATCGCCTCGATTGAAAAAACGATCAAGCAAGACAAACCTTTCTTAGGGATTTGTTTAGGGCTACAGCTTTTGTTTGAAAAAAGTTTTGAAGGCGGCGAGGTCAAGGCGCTGGGGATTCTTAAAGGTGAGGTCAAACGTTTTGAAGCACTCAAAGTCCCGCAGATGGGCTGGAACCAAATCACCGTTTCGCAAAACACTTGTCCGCTTTTTAAAGGAATTGCGCAAAAGGCGGATGTCTATTTTTGCCACTCGTATTTTGTCGACCCAACGGACAAAAGCGTTATTGCCGCGACAACCGATTACGGAGTCACGTATGCCTCAGCAATTGCCCGCAAAAACCTTTTTGGCGTCCAATTCCACCCTGAAAAAAGCCAAACGGTGGGACTAAAAATTTTGGAAAATTTTGTAAGGCTCTAACAAACCCTATGATCATTTTCCCAGCGATAGATATTAAAGACGGCAAGGTTGTGCGACTGCGGCAAGGCGAATTTTCCGATGTGACCGAATATTCTCTTGACCCGCTTGATGTGGCACGGCAGTGGCAGAACGCCGGCGCCCAATGGCTGCACATTGTTGATCTTGACGGCGCGCAGGGCGGCGAAATCAAAAATTTTAATACGATTGCCCGAATCGCCAAAGAAATTAAACTTCCCATTCAAATGGGCGGCGGAGTGCGAGGTGAAGCTGAAATCGAAAAACTGCTTTCCATCGGGATCAAGCGCGCTATTTTAGGAACACGCGCCGTAGCCGATCAGCCATTTTTAAAAAAAATCCTTGGACGCTTTGGTGACAAAATTGCGGTGAGCCTTGACTGCAAGGACGGCTTTGTCACTCAGAAGGGGTGGACCGAAACGACGCAGGTCAAAGGCACTGATTTTGCCAAAGAGCTCGAAGCCTCTGGACTTAAGTGTCTGATTTACACCGACATCAAACGCGACGGTATGCTCACAGGACCAAACTGGGAAGCGCTTAGTGAAATTTTAAGTGCCGTCAAAATCCCTGTCATAGCCTCGGGTGGCATCGCGAATTTAGACGATATCAAAAAATTATTGGCCATCAAACCGCGCAACGTTTTAGGTGCTATTACCGGCAAGGCGATTTATGAAGGGAAGCTGGATTTAAAAGAAGCAATTAAACTAACAAATCAAAAATAATTTGCTGCGTCGGTAGACCTTACGCTGGAACGCTCGTCCAACCCCTGCCGGTTGGACTCGCTCGATGCTCGACAAGCTCTGA
>JAYRHV010000255.1:0-1911 GCA_041907165.1 Candidatus Omnitrophota bacterium
AAACACCAAGGGAAAGGTAATCGCAAATCCCATGACACAACCCCACGCCAAAAGAAAATGCATGACCCAGCGATAGTGGCTTCGGTGCCCAATAAATTTTTGCAAAACCATGTTTTCAAAAACCGCCTTAAAAACCAAAGCGAAATTGGCAAAAAAATGTTTGCTAAAAACAAACTTTAAACTTCGCTTCCATAAAGTGCTCGTCGGCGGGCGGGAGATCCAGACGGAATACCGGTAAACACTGCCAAAAACGGCAAAAAAGGTTGCAATCAAATACGGAATTAAAGCGGCGTCAAAATAAATGAGTTTGCGCGAGCCCAAAACGACCAAGGCGGACAAAAGCGCAACGCCCAAAAGTCCTCTTAAAATTCCAGTTGTATATAAACGCATGAACACGAAGTCGTTTCTCCTCATCAAAGCGATGTGCAAGTTTGTATTAGTTCCAATGGTAGGGAACAGGCATGCCTGTTCCCTACGGTAAAAATATCAACGATAAAAATAACTTGCACACGGCGTTTATCAATAAATACGCAACTGATTATCGCACATTTTTTTTGTTCATTAAACCAAAAGAAAAAAACTTTGCCTTACCAATCCACCGGAAAATAATCCTTGAGAAACTTTCCACACCAATGCTTACCGGTTAAAATCCCATGAAAAAACGGATCGCACACCCGTGCGGCTCCGTCGACAATATCCAAAGGCGGTTGGAAATCGTGCATGTCTTGTTTTCGTTGAGAAAGGGCCAACGGATCCTCGTCGGTGACCCAGCCGGTGTCGACCGCATTCATAAAAATGCCGTATCTGGCCAAATCACTGGCCGATGTGTGCGTGAGCATATTAAGCGCCGCTTTGGCCATATTTGTATGCGGATGCCGGTCGGTTTTGGTAAAGCGGTGAAACTTGCCTTCCATCGCCGAAACATTGACAATATGTTTTTGTCCGGTGTTGTCGCGTTTCATTAAGGCAGACAATTTATTGCACAACACAAAAGGCGCGATCGCATTGACCAATTGCAGCTCGATCATCTCAGCGGTCGGGATTTCGCCCAAACGCAAACGCCAGCTGTTGGTGTCTCGCAAATCCACTTGCTGCAAGTCTGCGTCTAATTTTCCTTTGGGAAAAATCACTTCTGCCGGCAAAGCATTGTCGTGCGTATAAGGAATCTGGGAAAGTTTGGCTGACGCGCACAAGCCGATGCCCACCAAACTGCCGTTCCAGCCTAAGGGCTGGGTCACAGAAACAGGCAAGTTCCCCGACGGGCTTGACAAAAGTTTGGCCTTGCATTCTTCAAAAGGGCGCAAAAGCAACTGAATATGCACCGGCAAATCGTTAAACGCAAGCATTTCTCTTAAGAGCAAATGGTTGTAGAACCCCGGCGGCCGGCGCACTGTTTGCGCGGCATTATTGATCAGCAAATCCAGCCGGGAATATTTCTGTTCAACAAAATTACAAAAAAGCTCAACACTGGGCGTATGGCGCAAATCCAGTCCATAAATGTGCAAGCGGTCTTTCCATGAGCCGAAATCTTTTTCGCCAGCATAGCGAAACGCGCTGTCCACGGGAAATCTCGTCGTGGCAATGACCGTCGCGCCCGCACGCAACATCATCAGAGACGCTTGATAACCAATTTTTAGCCGAGAACCAGTAATAAGCGCCACTTGATCGACAAGCGAAGCCGTTTGAAAACGTTTTGCATAATTAAGCTCAGCGCACGTCGGGCACATTGCGTCATAAAAAAAATGCAGCCGCGTAAATTCGGCCTTGCAAACATAACACGCCCGCGGCTTAACCAAAGTTAACGCTTGCGAAAGTTCCTTTTCGCTAACGTGCGTTATCTGCAAAGGAGCAACAAAAACCGCATCTTGCCGCGCACTGCGACTGCCCGTCGCTGCACGCGCACTGCGCTCA
>JAYRHV010000256.1:0-4011 GCA_041907165.1 Candidatus Omnitrophota bacterium
AAGCATGTTGGGGATGTAACATTGACCTCTGTCAAATAATTTCCTAACATATCGATCCCCACAAAATACAACCCTAAACGACGCAAATGCGGCTTTAAAACTTCAATGACTTGTTTGTCATAAGCCGTGATTTTTGCCGCGACAGCCTTGCCGCCGGAAAAGAAATTATTACGATGATCGTCCTTGGCGTGCATCCGCAAAACAGCGCCTAACAATTCTCCGTTAAGAAGCAAAATCCTTTTATCTCCCTTGGCCGCCATCGCAACGTAGCGTTGTAAAATAATCTCTTTTGAAAAATTTTCGCTTAGGGTCTCTAAAATCACATGGGTATTCGTGTCATTTTTTTTGATGCGAAAAACGCCTCGTCCGCCGTGACCGTTGGTCGGTTTGGCAATCACATCTTTTTGTTGAGCAATAAATTCAAGCAAAAGTTTGCGGTTACGGCTCACAATCGTCGACGGCAAAAAATCAACAAACTGTGTTGCCCAAACTTTTTCATTGACGGTGCGTATGCCATTGGGACTATTGATTAGCGCGACTTTGGGCGGTAAGCGATCTAAAAGCCATGTATGCATCAAATATTTTTCATCGAAAGGAGGGTCGGTACGAATAAAAACCGCGTCTATTTTTTCAGCCGGCAAATCGATTTTTTCTTTCATCACAAACATCTTGGCCTTTATTCGCTGTGGGATAACATGAACGAGATGAAAAATGATCTGTCCATTTTTTAAAGTTATCCCATCAGTAGGTAAAAAATAAACTTCGTGTCCGCGCTCTTTAGCGCCGAGCATAAGAACAAAGGTCGTGTCTTTTTCAAAAATAATACTTTCAAGCGGATCCATCAAGAATACAAACTTCATTTAGCTTGAGCCTCCAGCGCAATAATTTCCCGGTGCGCCGCAATGCCGGCAATCCGGGCAAGGATGCGATAAATATCAAAAAGGGTTAAATTATCATGCACACAGCTCTCGCCATATTTTTTCAGATGCGGACACATCCGTTTAAATTCTGCGCCTTGCGAATTAAGATTATCTCGTTCGCTTTTTTGCGCATGCGAACGATAGAAACCACCGACAAAATGATTGTCAATCTGATAAAGGCAAACTTCACTGACCTGATTATCAATATTGTGTATCGTCGGCACGCCTTCCTGCAAAAGGTAACGGTCAATGACCAGAGAGCCTTTGCCCACATGCAATTTATTTTTTTCTTTGCGGTTAAGATTAAGAATATCCTCGGGGCTTTCAATCGGCATTACCCCCATCCCATAGGTGCCCGAATCAGATTTGACAACGATATAAGGCTTTTCGGAAATATTTTCTTTACGGTATTTTTCGGTAATTTTCGCAAACAGTTGCATTGCGGCTGCGTATAAACGCATCCGGTCAACTTGGTTATTGATATCAACATTGTCAACAATATCAAAATAGGCGAGAAAAAGCCACGGGTCAAAATCCACAATACGCGCAAATTCTTCCATCAGCTCTTGAGTCAGTCGAAAATGATGTGATTTAAGACGCGAGTGCCAGCCAGCCTGTATCGAGGGATAAATCGGGATCTTGGAATTCTTTAGGATTTCTGGAATGCCTGTCGTCAAATCATTGTTAAGAATAATCAAATCATAATTACCAGCACCGGCTTCAAATTTAGCCAACAACTTTTTAAGACAAAAAATCCTCACCGGCTGGCCTGTCGCTGTTTCAAGCTCAACGTAGTTGGCGGTATTGCAAAAATCAGGCTGCACGCTCATAAAAGTCGCGATTTTGGCATTAAATCCGGCCTTGATGATAATCTCTTGCAAAATGCGAATATTTTCTAAATACCACACATTGCGCGTGTGCTCTTCTGTGATAAGCAAGATATCCTCACAGTCGGGCACACGTTTTAAAATAGCCGCTTTCATCAGGGCAACCGCATCCTCTAGACCATGCTCGCAAAGATTATTAAACCCGGCAGGAAAAATATTCGTGTCCACAACAGCGATTTTAAAACCAGCGTCACGGATATCAACCGACGAGTACAGAGGAAGCTCTTTGCTGCCTTCAAGGCTATTGAGCCACGCGTGAATCGCATCCTGCTTGGCGCGAATCCGCTCTAAGATACGCGGATTGACAATGGCAACGCTGTTTAAATTTTCGATACTCATATAATCATTATGACGCAAATCATTGATAATGTCGATGTTTATCCATTTGCAGTCAATGCTTCCTTGGCTTTGCGTGCTGCGTTTCGAACGATTTCTGGCAAAGCCGGATGAATGTAAATCATATTTAAAAGATCATCAAGGGTCCCATTTTTATTCATCAACGCAATGAGCATGTGTATCATATTGGAAGCTTGTTCACCGACAATATGCGCGCCTAAAATTTTACGGGTTGAGCGTTCGATAAGAATTTTGGCAAAGCCATATTCAGAGCGCATCGCCATACCCATGGCACTATTTTTATATTGATTGACCCCCACGACATAATCGATTCTTGAGGCTTGGGCCTGTTCTTCGGTTAAACCGACGCAGGCAATTTGCGGATGCGAAAAAACAGCGTGAGGCATAGGCGGGTAGACCACCGGCGCATCAGAAGGGTGGACAAAAACATTTTCAAAAAGATATTCCCCTTCAAAATTGGCGGCATGACGATAAAGATACCGTCCGATACAATCGCCAAAGGCATAAACACCTAAAACCGTTGTTTGTAAATGTTCATCAACTTGGATAAAACCATTTTTATCGACGGCAATGCTCGTGCTAGAAAGATTAAGCGTGTCAACATTGGATGTGACCCCTGTGGCGACCAAAAGACTTTCAGCAGAAACTTGTTTTTCAACGCCATCTTGGGAATAAAAAACGGTAAACTCACCGTCCTGATAGTCAACGCGCTTGATCAAAGTATGCAAGTTGACCTGATGATGCTTTGAAAAAACTTTATAGAATTCGTCAGCAACTTGTTTGTCTTCATGGCGCAAAAGGCTCGTGCGCACTAAAAAACAAACTTCTGTCCCAAACGCCGCGTAAGCAAAACCTAATTCTGTTGCGATATAACCGCCGCCTATAACAATCATTTTTTGGGGTAACGCCGTATTACGCAAAGCTTCGGTCGACGTCATAAACGGTGTTGCCAGTAACCCGGGAATATTAGGTATCTGCGGTCGCGCTCCGACGGTAATAAAAATTTTGTCTGCCGTTATTTCTTGACCAGCCACTTGCAAAACCTTATCCGCAATAAATTTCCCCTCGCTAGGGTAATAGGTCATATTGGGATTGCGGGCATAGCCGGCGCTAATACTTGCCGAATCGTTGTCGACTGTTCTGGAGATACGCTCTACTAAATTTGCAAAATTGACACTGCGTCTAGGATCATTTTGAATATCCAGTCGATGTGCGTCATTTATGGCAAGGGCCATTTCTGCAGGGTAGATCATCATCTTTGACGGTATGCAGCCGCGGTTAAGACACGTCCCGCCCAAGGGACCTTTTTCAATCATGGCCACTTTCAGTCCCAGCTTTGCGGCAGGGGAGGCGATTTTGCTTCCGCCGCCTGAACCGATAACGATGACATCAAATTTTTTCATCAACCTCTCCTAAACACTGACGCAAAGATGGTCCTCTAAATACTGATACAGTCGGGCTGTGATAATATCCAGATCTGTCATTTGCATCAAATCCGCGCGCAGCTTTGCAATATTAGGCTGCCCGTGAAAATACCCGACGTAATATTTACGAAATTCCATAATCCCACGATTTAGACCTTTGTACTCAATGCTCAAATGAAGATGGCGCAAACACAGCTTGACCCTTTCTTCAAGAGAAGCAGGCGGCATAAGCTCGCCGGTTTTCAAATAATGCTTGGCCTCACGAAAAACAAACGGATTGCTGATAGCCCCGCGACCTATCATTACAGCATCAGCGCCTGTTTCAAACATCGCACGAGCGTCATAGGCCGTTGTCACATCGCCATTACCAATAAGCGGGATCGAAATCACTTTGCGGATTTTTTCTAACCATCGCCAATCCGC
>JAYRHV010000257.1:0-5008 GCA_041907165.1 Candidatus Omnitrophota bacterium
GGTTTTGTTAGCCGTTTATCACATCAAAAGGGTTTAGATTTACTTGATCAAGCGATACCGCAATTGATGAAGCTCGATATACAAATGGTTTTTCTGGGTATCGGTGAGGATAAATATCACAAGATGCTGCTTTCTTGGGCCAAACAATATCCTAAGAATATTGCGATCCACTTGGCTTTTGATGAAGAATTTTCTCACTGGGTTTATGCGGGATCGGATTTTTTTATTATGCCATCAGTGTATGAACCCTGCGGGTTAAGTCAGCTTATCAGTATGCGTTACGGAACCATTCCCGTTGTGTATCGTGTTGGCGGTTTAGTCGATACCGTCATCCCCTATGATCAGGGAGGCAACGGGTTTACATTTACTGAATATACACCCGACGCTTTTGTAAAAACAATTAAAGAAGCTGTCGAAGTTTATAGCAATCAAGAAGTTTTAAATTCGATCATTCGTCAAGCGTTTAAGGCTAATTTTTCTTGGGAAAGCTCCGCGCGACAATATGTCGGTTTATATAGTCAATGTCTAAAGAATTCATGAAGAAAAAAAGTATTATTTTAGGCATTACCGGACATCTGGCGACGGGCAAGTCAACGGTTGCCGCAATGTTTGCCGCAAAGGGCGCTGGTGTGATTAACGCGGATCTTTTGGCACATCGGGCTTTGCGCCGGCAAGGGGCTTGTTACAAAAAAGTTTTGGCATTATTTGGAAATGAGATCTTGTCGGCAAAAGAGATTGACCGTGCAAAATTGGCTGCCATTGTTTTTGCAGACGCTGTCAAACTTAAAAAACTCGAAAAGATTGTTCACCCTTTTGTAATTGAGCAAACACGCAAAGAGGTTTTACTCTTTGAAAAAGCAGGTAAAAAAGTAATTGTTCTGGATGTCCCACTGCTTTTTGAGTCGGGAATGGACAAATATACCGACAGTACGATTGTTGTTCGAGCAACGAAAAAAATACAGCTTTTGCGGATTAAAGCCGCAGGGCGTTTAAATTATAGACAGGCCCTAGACCGCATGCGTTTTCAATGGCCGATGAGCAAAAAGGCGCGGCGGGCAGACATCATCATTGACAATGGAGGAACAATTGTAAAAACACAAAATCAAGTTAACAAAATTTGGGATATGTTCCAGTTAAGGTATTTAAAAACAAACAATAATAAATAAGGAAAGAAAACATGCCAAGAACACCAAAAGAAAAAGTCAGTGAAGAGGAATTTGAGGCTGTAAAGCCTTTGGCCAAAAGTGCCGAAAAAGAAAAAAATGGCGATGATGAAGTTGTTGTCCCGACAGGAAAGGGGGCACAGATTGATATTACCAAGCTCAAAGACATGAAAATGTCGGATCTCACCAAGCTTGCGCGTGATATGGGTGTCGAGAATCCCAGCGGTTTAAAAAAACAGGATTTGATTTTTAAAACATTACAGAAACAAGCCGAAAAAGAAGGGCTGATGTTTGGCGAAGGGACCCTTGAAATTTTGACTGAAGGCTTTGGCTTCTTGCGCTGCGCCAACTACAACTATTTACCTTGTCCCGACGATATTTATATCTCGCCTTCTCAAATCCGGCGCTTTGATCTTAAAACGGGGGACAATGTCAGCGGCCATATTCGGCCGCCTAAGGAAGGGGAGAAGTATTTTGCCCTTCTTAAAGTCGAGGCGGTCAATTATGAAAATCCAGAGAAGAGCAAGGACAAGATTTTCTTCGATAATTTGACCCCGCTTTATCCGCGCGATCGTTTAAAGCTCGAGACGACCGCAACCGAAATTTCGACGAGAGTCATGGATCTTTTGACGCCTATTGGTAAGGGGCAGCGCGCGCTTATTGTTGCTCCTCCGTATAGCGGTAAAACGGTTTTGTTGCAGAAGATCGCCAATTCGATTACTTTGAATAATCCGGATATTGTTCTTATTGTGCTTTTGATCGATGAGCGTCCGGAAGAAGTGACCGATATGCAAAGAGGCGTCAAAGGCGAAGTCATTGCCTCAACCTTTGACGAACCGGCGGAACGCCATGTGCAGATTGCGGAAATCGTTTTGGAAAAAGCCAAGCGCTTAGTCGAGCATAAACGTGATGTTGTCATTTTGCTCGACAGCATTACGCGTTTGGCGCGTGCGTATAATACGGTCGTTCCCCACAGCGGAAAGATCCTCTCCGGCGGTGTGGATTCCAACGCTTTGCACAAGCCCAAACGTTTTTTTGGCGCGGCCCGCGGTGTTGAAGAGGGTGGCAGTTTGACGATCATCGCAACCGCCTTGGTGGACACGGGCAGCCGTATGGATGAAGTTATTTTTGAAGAGTTTAAGGGGACGGGTAATATGGAATTGCAGTTAGACCGCAATTTGTTTCAGCGGCGCATTTATCCGGCCATTGATATCAAACGCTCCAATACCCGCCATGAAGAACTTTTGCTTAAAGAGGAAGAACTTCAAAGGGTATGGTTGCTTCGCAAAGCGATCAATGATCTTAATACCGCCGAGGCGATGGAGCTTCTGATCGACCGTTTGGGCAAGTACAAGAGTAACAAAGAGTTTTTGGATAATATGAATAAGTGAGCGTGCGGACGATTTTATTAAAAAAAGTAGTTGGACGCTGGTTGCTGGACGCTGGAAAACCAGTAAATATTTAATGATAAAAGGAGAACAAAAATGAAAGCTGAAATACACCCCAATTACACCGAAACAACTATCACTTGCGCCTGCGGGGAAGTGATTCACACCCGCTCGACGAAGCAGAACATCCGTGTCGAAATCTGTTCTAAGTGCCATCCGTTTTATACGGGCGAGAAAAAGTTTGTGGATTCCGCCGGCCGCATTGAGCGCTTTGAACAACGTTATAAAAAAGGTAAAAAATGATCCATTGGGAGAAGCTCAACAAAGTCAGAGACCGCTACCGTGAGTTAGAGGGGCTTCTGGCTGATTCTACGGTCATCGAAGACCAGAAGCAGTATCAAAAATTTGCTAAAGAATTCTCGACGTTAAGTCCTTTGATCGATGCTTTAAGCGAATTTGATACGATGCAGGCGCAAATCACGGACTTAAAAAAACTGCTTGAAGAAAAGCAGGACAAAGAGTTTGAAACTTTGATCCGTGCCGAGCTCTTGGATCTGGAAGCTAAAAAAATTGAGCAGGAAAAAAAGTTAGACGAGCTCATCAACCCTCGGCGTGTCGATAAAGATACCGGGGTGATTATCGAAATTCGCGCAGGAACAGGCGGACAGGAAGCGTCACTGTTTGCGGCGGACCTTTATCGGATGTATTGCCGTTACGCCGAGCGACAAGGCTGGCAGAAAGAAGTCATGAGCAGCCACGAGTCGGAAACAGGTGGTTTTAAGGAAGTGGTGTTGAGCGTTTCGGGGGTAGGCGCCGCAAGGCATTTGAAGTGGGAAAGCGGTGTCCATCGCGTCCAGCGTGTGCCAACGACAGAAGCGTCGGGCCGTATCCATACCTCGGCAGCCACCGTCGCGGTGCTAGAGGAACCCGAAGAAGACGTCGAAATCAAAATTGACCCTAAAGACTTAAAAATTGATGTCTATCGCTCCTCCGGTCCCGGCGGGCAAAGTGTCAACACGACCGATTCTGCGGTGCGCATGACCCATTTTCCGACGGGGATTGTGGTCGTCTGTCAGGATGAGCGCTCACAGCTTAAAAACCGGGCCAAGGCCATGCGGGTCTTGCGGGCGCGCATTAAAGATAAGATGGATCAGGAGAATTTTGAGAAAACCAGCAAGGACCGCAAAGCGCAAATCGGGACCGGAGATCGCAGTGAAAAAATTCGTACCTACAATTTTCCGGACCATCGGGTGACCGACCATCGGATCGGGTTTACGACGCATCAACTGGACAATGTGATGGACGGCGATTTAGACGATTTGACCAATGCTTTGATTCACGAAGAAGACAAAAATTTGCAGGAACAGCAACAGCAGGCCCAGCCATGACAGAGCAGGAATTGATGTTGACGACGATATTAAATTGTCAGCGCATTGATCTTTATACGCAAACGCCTCAATTGACCTTTGCGCAAGCGCAAATTTTGCAACAGATGCAACAGCGCCGCAGTCAGAATGTGCCTCTGCAATATATCTTGGGACAAACACATTTTTTTGGCTTTCCGTTTAAAGTCGATTCGCGGGTCCTTGTCCCTCGTCCAGAAACCGAGCTTTTGGTTGAACATATTCTGGATTTTATTTTACAAAATTATGCGGGTAACCTACGGATTTTTGAAGTCGGGACAGGGTCGGGCAATATTGCCGTTTCACTGGCCAAAAGTCTGGGACAGGCTCGTGTGACGGCCATAGATATTTCGGAAGATGCGCTTAAACTCAGCCGAGAGAATGCTCGCTGTAATGCGGTTTCGTCCCGGATTGATTTTGTGCATTGTGATTTTTTTGAATTTGTTGAGAATTATTGTGAGGCCGAAAAACGTTTTGATATAATTGTCTCTAATCCGCCTTATATTGCAACAGCGGATTTGGCGAGCTTACCGGCGGATGTATTAAAGGAACCGCGTGTCGCTTTAGACGGCGGGTCTGACGGTTTAAAATTTTATCGGGCACTTATTAAAAACGCCAAGCGTTTTTTGAAAGACAAGGGCGCTTTAGCCTGTGAAATTGGCGATGGACAAAAAGACGCGATAACGGCTTTATTGACTGAAAACGGATTTTCAAACTTTTATTTTAAGAGTGATTATCGTGATACGCCGCGATATTTTTTAGCGCAGGTTTAACATCAAGCGAGGACAGCTGTTTATGGACAAATTAGTCATTGAAGGCGGTAAAAAGCTCAAAGGGGACATCAAGGTCAGCGGTTCAAAAAATTCCACGTTGCCGATTTTAGCAGCGACTCTTTTGACCGACGACAAATGCGTAATCCACAATGTCCCCAAATTGCGCGATACGCTTACGATGATAAAACTTTTGCGGTCTTTAGGCAAAACGGTTGACTACAATAATAATACGGCGGTTATCAGCTCTGCGGCCAATAGTTCTACGGCGGAATATAAGCTTA
>JAYRHV010000258.1:0-1585 GCA_041907165.1 Candidatus Omnitrophota bacterium
CTTATTTTTGCCGGCAATATCAAACGCGGTGCCGTGACTAGGCGAGGTGCGAATAAACGGTAACCCTAAGGTGACGTTAACCAGCTGATTAAAAAACAGCGCTTTAAGCGGGGCCAACCCTTGGTCGTGGTACATGGCGATAAAAAGGTCGTACTTCTTGAAATTTTTTGGGTTAAAAAGCGTGTCAGCGGCAAAAGGGCCAAAGGCGGCTATCCTCTCTTCTGCAGCGTCTTGGATGGCAGGGGTTATGATTAACGTTTCTTCTTGACCCAATAGTCCTCCCTCACCGGCGTGGGGATTTAAGCCGCAGAGGGCTATGCGAGGCTTTTTGATTTTAAAAAGCTTTTTAAAAGATTCATTAGCCAGCCGCAGCGTCCGCAATATTCCTTCTCGGGAAATAGCGTCGGGAACATCCCTTAGTGGCAAATGACGCGTGGCGATAATAAGGCGCAATGTTGGAGAGTGGAACATCATTTCAAAATTGCTTACGCCAAAATTGTCCGCCAAGTATTCGGTATGTCCGCTAAACGCTACGCCTAAAGACGAGATGGCTTCTTTAGAAACGGGTCCTGTGACGAGCCCGTCTAATTTTTTATCTTTGAGCATGCCAACGGCGGTTTCTAGATAGCTTAAGGATGCGGCCGCACTTTCACTGCGATTGTCTTTAAAAGCAAAATCAAAGGGATGGATTTTATTGATTCCGATAAGCTGACAGTTTGGCGTGCGGGCAAATTTAAATTTTTTAAAAAGGACTTCATCACCGATCACTTTAAAGTGCGCCAGCCGGCGCACGCTAGGACTTTGAAGTGCTTTAGAGACGACCTCAGGACCAATGCCCGAGGGATCGCCTAGGGTGATGCCGATGGTTTTTTTCATATTATAAATTCTTTTTAATGTCCACGAACGCTTCTTTTTTAAGTTTAGTAAGCCAAAGATTGAATTTATCTGTAAACTTTTTTTGAAAGATTTGGTTATAGATATCGTCTTTAACTTCTTCTAATAATGCTAATTCCTCTTTAATATGACCGACTAAACGAAAAATATAAAAACCATTGGCTACTTCACAAATTCCTGAGATCTCGCCGGTATTGAGGTTAAAAACAGTTTTTTCAATCTCCGGTAATGCTTGGCCTTTTTTAATAATTCCTATGGGGGGGGCTTGCGAATATTCTTTGGCTAGTATTTTAAAATCCGCGCCGTTTTTGAGTTTACCTAATAGGTCTTCAATTTTTTCGTGGGCCGCTTGTGGATTGTCAGCTTTGGAAATAAAAATAGATTCGAGATTGACGCGTTCGGGCTTTTTGTATTCTTCAAAATGATTTTTATAATACGCTGTGATTTCTTGCGGGTTGACATAAATTTTGGCGCGGATTTGCTGGTCAACAAGCCGTTTTGTTTTGATTTGATTCCGAATTCTGTTTCGTACATCAGTCACTGAAACGCCTTGATCGAGCAGTGCATTTAGAAATTGTTCTTCACTTTTATATTGCGCTTTAATCACAGTTAATCGGCGGTCGACTTGGTCCTCGATTTCTTCTTTGCGATGCTCTTCTCCTTTCGGATCTTCGAGATTCAAAGCTGTTTC
>JAYRHV010000259.1:0-1620 GCA_041907165.1 Candidatus Omnitrophota bacterium
ATCCCACCCACAAAATATCAGCGCCAGAGGCATTGATCTGTTGGATAACTTCAGACTTTTCTTTCTGTTTGACGGCTAAAAACGATGGGGCGTATTGGCCAACGATCCGAAGTTTTGGAAAACGTTGTTTTAAATTCTTGACCAAAAGCTGATTGGTTTTGGATGACCCCCCATAAAAAAAATGTTTATAGCCTTTATCCGCGCTTAAAGCACACATGCCTTTGATCAAATCCGGCCCATAAGTTCTCCCAACGGTGTTTCCTGCTTGCCTTTGCCCTATCCAAACAATGGGCATACCGTCGGGGGTCACCATCCCTGCTTGATTGACAATGCGGCGATAGTCACTGTCATCCTGACAATCAACAATCGTTGCAACAGGCGCGACACAGACATACGTTTTTTTTCGGTCCCCAATCCACTCTTGAATCTGCGCGAGCGCTGCCGCAAGATTTACAGCGCTGATTTTGACACCCAAAATATTAAAGGAAGGGACCATCACTTTCCCGTTGCCATCTCAAGAGCTTGGAATACTTTTATCATTCTTTGCGCATACGCCTCTAGGGTATAAAATTCTTCGTATTTTGCCCGACCCTTTTTGCCCATCATAGCACGAGCTTGGGGATCGGACGATAAGAGCAATATTTTTTCTGCCAAGGCCAAGGAATCGGCTTTAGGAAAAAGAAATCCGCTTTGCCCATCGCTGACAATTTCTGGAATCGCCCCCTCACAAGAGGCAATGACCGGACGGCCTTCGGCCATCGCATGCAACAATACCAAACCAAAAACATCCCGCAGCGTCGGAAAAATATAAATATCGCTTTTGCGAAAATATTCTGCGCGTTTTATTTGATCTTCGACGTAACCGACATATTCAAAATGCGATTGAAGATTATTTTTTTGTATAAAATCTTTTATCTGGTCAAGCAAATCCTCAGACTCCACGGGGCCGGCAAAAGTAAAATGGACATTTGGATTTTGCGCAATGACCTTTGGCATAGCCTCAAGGGCAACCCAAACACCTTTTGACTTTTGTAAAAATGAAAAAAACAAAATATGAATTTTATCACCCAAATGTTTAGAACCCAACGGCTCTAAAAGACAAGCGGAGTCTGCCACAGCCGCTGGCACGGCGTATACACGCTCTAAGTCCATGAGCCCTGCATACGTATTGCGCGTCAGATCCCCTAAAACAATGCTTGCAGCAGCTTCTTTTGTCAATAACCGAATCAACATTTTATAAAACTTTGTCGAGCCCTCATAAAGCTCGCGGACATATTGTCCCATGTCATGCAAAATCACTTTGCACCCGAAGATCCGGGCCGTCATACAAAACACAAAATCTTTTAAAAACGGCATTCTATCAAAGCTGATCGCATACAAAAGATATCGCGGACGTTTTGTGATTAGCAATCCGATAAATTGAAAATAATACCCAACAAATTTTAATAACTTAATAAGCGTGACTTTTTTGTGTTGTTCATACGACCAGAACTTCATATTAAAAAACACAATGTCAAACTCATGGGCAAAACGCGACTCCATAAGCGCTTGATAAAGCATGCTATGCCCAAAATTAGGCGGCGGCAGCGTCCCGCAAATTAAAATTCGAAGCTTTTTCAT
>JAYRHV010000260.1:0-3309 GCA_041907165.1 Candidatus Omnitrophota bacterium
ATGGAAAAACAACCGGTCAAAGCATTACTCGCCTCCGCGCTAGGGTTAACCGGGCTTATCAACCTATTTTCAAAAAACAAAAAAGAACATTTGGTCTCTCTGCCCGTTGCCGCTATCGCGCGCGGGACAATTGACACAGCTCTAAATTCCATTGTCATTCTCTTTACCGGTGTCTTAATCCTTGTTTATATGTTTGCTGAACTTTTTGGCCACAGCCTAAAACATTCGGCCATTGACGCGCTTTTGTATAAAAATTTTTTCTGGTGGGGACTTGATTTAGTGGCCGACGGATTGGTCTTAATTTACGTCGCTGGGACATGGTATCTTTTGGCGACGCTGATCACTGGAAAAAATTTATTTATGCAAAATATCGCCCGCGCCGCTTTATTTGTCGAAATGGTCGTCTCGTGGACTGTCTGGTCGCATCACTTGATGTCTGACCAAGCGCAACCGGGAATTCTCAAAGTCGTATCCGGAGAGATGGTCACGGCTTTTGAACTGATTACCCAAGGACTGGCTTTCTTTATTACCTTGGCGACTCTTTGGAGCGCCAGACCATTAAAAATGACCAATCCGCTCAAATTTCTTTTAGGCGGACTTTTAGGATTCGCGCTGGCAGTTCCGGCCGGAATTATTCAAGCAGACTTGGGGCTAAATCGTATTCTTCACAATACCCAATGGATTATCGGGCCGCATGTCCACGTCGCTGTTTTAGTGGGATTGACGATGACACTCTACGCGGCGATTTATTATCTTCTGCCAATTCTGACAAATGGCGCGAAACTCTACAGCCAAAAACTGGCCAATTTTCATTTTTGGGCGCATTTGATCGGCGGAATCGGAATGGGCGCGTTTATGGGAATGGCCGGCTTGCGGGGGATGCTGCGACGGACAATTTATTTTCAAAATGAATACCAGCCTTTTATGATCTTAGCTGGTTTATCGGGGACATTGCTGCTGTTGGCGTTCTTGGCTTTCTTTTATAATATCCTGATGACCGTCGGTGTTAAAGGGGTTATCGGGATATTTATGCCGTCAAAATTAAAGACAAAAGACCTTCTGCCGGCAAAGTCATAAAATCGTTTACTCTTTAAGTTTTAAACGGTAAACAGAACCCGCGTAACGCAGCGCGTACAAATATTTCCCGTCGGGGCTAAAGGCCATCGCGGCCATGCCAGCCCCGTCGGGAAGATTAGCGCTTACATCGCTCCAACTCGCACCCGCATCGCGACTTAAATAAATTTTTCCCGGTGCTCCTGCGCCCCACAAAACACTGCTGACAGCGATTGTTTTTTCATCCGTCGGATTAAACGCCAAAGCCTCAGCTGCACCGCTGGCGACTAAATTCTTTAATTTTTTCCACGTTTCTCCGTGATCAGACGAAACAAAAACAGCCGTGCCACCCATATCCCCGGCTGCATAAACAACTCCACTAGGCGTTACCATAAGATCAAAAACCCATGTCATTGCTTTAAGCGTTTGGTGCCACGTTTGACCAGCGTCGGACGAAACATAAACGCCTCCCGCTTTGCCGCAAGCGCCCCAAAAAATCCGATTTGAATCCGTCGGGTCCACCGCCAAAGCATTATAAATCCGCAGACTCCCCGGCTGGCCAACCGAACGCGCCCAACGGTATCCGCCATCCTGCGAGACAAAAAGTCCGCCGCCATCATCCCCGTCAACACCTAAATAAATTTTGTTGGGATCCTTAGGGTCAAACGCCAAGCCCCTCGGATACCCCTGTCCCCACATTGTGTTTTTCGTCGGACGATTTTGGGGCAAGCCTTGCCGGACAATTTTAAAATTAAGTCCCCCATCGTCGCTAACAATGACTTGATTGACTTTTTCATTCCACGGGGATGAAGTAGCAACAATCCTATTCTCCGAGGGAACTATCACCCGCCAAACATGGCCCGCCTTAGCCGGATCGTATCCTGTTGAAGGAAAAATCGGCTGATAACTTTTGCCGCCATCCGAACTTTTTAAAAGGCCATTGTCCATCGTTGCCACGAGCAACGAATTTTTTGTCACGCTGATATCTGAACCAACCGAATTGGGTGCCCCATGAATTTTTTCAGTCCACGTTTTCCCCCCGTCGTCACTGCGAAAGACGCCCCACCAATCGCTGCGGAAAATCACCTGACTATCAAAAGGGTCAGCTTTAAGTGAAGCGATCCTACCGTTTAAATTAGCCCACGCACGGGTTGGATTCGCTTGGGTGTCAGGTGTTATTTTGGTAACAGGATTTTTCCACGTTGCGCCCTCATCGTCTGAAATAAGAATCTTTCCATTCCAGTCCTTATTGACAGCCGCAAAAATCTTTTTCCCAACCAACGCCAAGCGAAATATTTTTCCGTCATGATTGCCGGACGATTTTTGCCAAGACACTCCCGCATCATCAGAAATCCACAAATCTCCACCGGCTGCTGCATATAAACGAAGGGCATCCTCTTTTACAACCGACAAATCCGTCAAATCCTTTAACTGACTGTTAAGCGCTGACCATTGCGCCGTCGAAAAATCATAGGTCTGCAAACCAAGTAAACCGCCGACAAAAATATTTTTCCCTTCTTGGTCAAAAAGAATGGCTGTCAAAACTTCCTGCTGACCTTGCCCTAAAGCTTGCCAATGCTCTGCGCCATCCACTGAACAAAAAACGCCTGCCTTGGCTGTTGCGACACAAACATTCAAAGGATTTTTGGGGGAAATAGCAATCGGTCGGTAACTTTGAGGACGTTCAAATTTAATTTGCTTATTCAAATGATTGGCCGCTGACCATGACTGTCCGGCATCAAGGGAAACATAAATTCCCCCCGCTGTAGCAGCGTAAAGCACATTCGAATCTGACACAGAAATCGCCAGCGCCGCAACGTTGAGATTTTTTAATCCCTTGGTGACAAAGCGCCAATGTTCGCCCTGATCATCACTGCGCCAAATTCCGGCGACGTCCGACGTCAAATAAACACGGCCTTTGACACTAAGATCAAGCTCTATATTAGGGAAGCATCCCCCGCCTTGCCAACCGGCAAATTCCCATGAGGTATTTTCTTGCGGATATGCTAAAGAAGCAAATATCAAAAAAAATGTAATATAATAAAAATAAAATACTCTATTTTTTAAGGATGACATATATTATATTTTACATTAAAAAAATGACGATCGAATATCTTTGTTATCTTTTATGAGCCTAACTTCCACAAAACATATCAAAAACTTTCAAGTTATTCTTCCATGGGTACTTCTCGTCGTTCTTTACTCTCCTGTCTTCTGTGTTCTTTATAAAGAACGCTGGGAAATGATCGATTACGG
>JAYRHV010000261.1:0-2444 GCA_041907165.1 Candidatus Omnitrophota bacterium
ATACCTGTCTTCTGATGAAGCTCGCGGTAAAGCGCTTTGTTGGGAGCATGCGAATTAAGCGGATTGTGATGATTGATGGTCATAAGAAATTCATCGTCGGAAGGATGATGATAAACACGGATGGCGTTACAACCTAAATTTTTTAAAAGCTGAAAATCGCCAATATCTTTTTCGTCAGGGTCCCGCTGATTGTTCAAATTGGCATCGACCCAGCTTTGATAGGCAGGGTCATTTCGTCCATCATGATCGTCGTCGATAATCGCCCAATCCCGCAATGTTTGCTCGTGGGCGCTATCGCCGATCGGATCGATTGTATAAATCAGCCCTTTAATAAAAATGGGGTTGCCGTTGACTTTCAGCTGCCAGCCGGCATCATCTTTTTGCAATTTAACAGCGGAAGGTCCAGTCGTTTTTGATGACCCGCACGACATACAGCCTGTTAAATTCAAAATCAACAAAATAAAAATAATTTGGATGGCCATTTTTTAGCTATATATTTCTTTGCCGATGCGTTTAAACTCTTGCGCTTTTTCTTTGAGGCCGATTTCTTTTTCAGTTTCTTTCTGGGCATAGTCACGGACATCTTGAGTAATTTTCATCGAACAAAACTGCGGGCCGCACATCGAGCAAAAATGCGCAAGCTTCGCCCCTTGTGCAGGCAGGGTTTGGTCGTGAAAACTTTCGGCTGTTTCGGGGTCCAGTGAAAGGTTAAATTGGTCTTGCCAGCGGAATTCAAAACGGGCCTTTGATAATGTATCGTCCCACTGACGAGCGCCCGGATGGCCTTTGGCCAAGTCTGCGGCGTGCGCGGCAATTTTGTAAGCAATGATGCCATCTTTAACATCTTTTTTGTTGGGTAACCCTAAATGTTCTTTAGGGGTTACATAACACAACAGCGCTGTGCCAAACCAGCCAATCATTGCCGCACCAATGGCGGAGGTAATATGGTCATAGCCGGGGGCTACGTCGGTAGTCAGGGGACCTAAGGTATAAAACGGGGCTTCTTTGCAAAGGGTAAGCTGTTTATCCATATTTTCTTTGATCAAATGCATCGGCACATGGCCGGGCCCCTCGATCATGACCTGCACATCGTGTTTCCAAGCTTTATCGGTCAGTTCCCCTAAAGTTTCTAGTTCCGCAAATTGCGCCTTGTCATTGGCATCGGCAATCGATCCGGGCCGCAAACCATCGCCCAGCGAAAAGGAAACATCATAGGCTTTCATGATTTCGCAAATTTCTTCAAAGTGCGTGTAGAGAAAATTTTCCTTATGATGCGTCAGGCACCACTTGGCCAAAATCGAGCCGCCGCGCGAAACAATGCCTGTGACGCGCTTGGCGGTCAAAGGAATGTAGCGCAGCAAAACGCCGGCGTGAACAGTAAAATAATCAACGCCCTGCTGGGCCTGTTCGATTAATGTGTCGCGATAAATTTCCCATGTCAAATCTTCCGCCTTGCCGCCGACTTTTTCGAGCGCTTGATAAATAGGGACGGTGCCAATCGGAACGCATGAGTTGCGGATAATCCATTCGCGGGTTTCATGAATGTTATTGCCCGTCGAAAGGTCCATGACAGTGTCCGCCCCCCAGCGTGTGGCCCATGTCATTTTTTCGACTTCTTCGGCAATGCTTGACGAAACCGCCGAATTGCCCAGATTCGCATTGATTTTGACTAAAAATTTGCGGCCGATAATCATCGGTTCAAGCTCAGGATGGTTGATGTTGGCCGGAATGATCGCGCGCCCTAAGGCGATTTCGTTTCGGACAAACTCCACCGGCATATTTTCACGGATTGCGACAAACTCCATCTCGGCTGTAACAATCCCTTGACGGGCATAGTGCATTTGACTGACATTTTTTCCGTTTTTAGCGACGAGGGGTTTTGTTGAAACCGGAAAACGGATTGCGTTTAGTGACGGGTCACGTTCAATCTGTCGACGATAATCAGAGCTGGCCGATGAAAGTTCGTCAACGTCCGCACGTTTTAAAATCCATGCGCGCCGCAAAGCCGGCAAACCTTTGGCAATGTCAATCTTAGAATGAGGATCCGTGTACGGCCCGCTGGTATCATAGGCAATCAAGGGCTTGTTTTCCAACGTTTCATTTTTTGCAGTTATCGTCGGGGACAGCGAAATCTCGCGAAAAGGGACGCGGATGTTTTTATGGATGCAACCCTCGCGATAGATCTTTTTTGAACCGGCCAAAGGCTTATAGCTTAAATCCAAAGCATGCAAATGGCTGGCATTGATTTCATTTTCAGAACGATTGATCATATTATCTCCGGAGAAAAAACGAATGTTTAGCTAAAGGACGTTCCGCATCCGCAGCTGGACTTGGCGTTGGGGTTTTTGTATTTAAAGCCACTTTCTTTTAAAGTATCGACATAGTCGATTTCGATACCTTTTAAGAAATCCACGCTTTCAGTGTTAACAAAAATTTTAATACCG
>JAYRHV010000262.1:0-2141 GCA_041907165.1 Candidatus Omnitrophota bacterium
AAAAAATGAGTATTTTTGATGCCGCACAGTTATACAAAAAATCAGCGACACCGCTGGTTATTCTCGCTGGAAAAGAATACGGGACAGGTTCCAGCCGCGACTGGGCGGCCAAAGGCCCTGCGCTGTTAGGCGTTAAAGTGGCGATTGCGCAAAGCTATGAGCGGATTCACCGCAGCAATTTGGCGGGAATGGGAATTCTGCCGCTGGAGTTTAAAAATGGCCAAGGCGTCGAAAGTTTAGGTCTTAAGGGCGATGAGATTTTTGACTTTATTGGTGTCGATGAGAATTTAAAGCCCGGCCAAGAAATCATCGTTAAGGCTGGTGATAAAGAGTTTAAAACAACCTGCCGGTTAGATACGCCGGTTGAAATCGAATATTTCCGCAACGGCGGAATTTTACAAACGGTTCTTAGAAAATTAATGAAGTAAAATTACTGTCATTGCGAGCGAACGTAAGTGAGCGCGGCAATCCTATCAAGATTGCTTCGTCGTCCCTGCGGGACTCCTCGCAATGACACTGGGAGTTAAGTATGCCAAAAACCATGTATGACAAAATTTGGGAATCACATCTGGTCCATGAAAGTAAAACCGAGACCTCGGTCATTTATGTCGACCGGCATTTGATCCATGAGGTGACAAGCCCGCAGGCTTTTGACGGTTTGCGTTTAACACAACGTCGTGTGCGTGCGCCGGGTAAAACGTTTGCGACAATGGACCACAATGTTTCAACGCGCACGAAGAATTGGTCGCTCGTTGAGGAAACGTCCCGTATTCAAATGCAAAAGTTGGCTGACAATTGCAAAGAATTTGGGGTGACGCTCTATGATTTTTCGCATAAAGATCAGGGCATTGTGCATGCGATCGGCCCTGAGTTAGGATTGACCCAACCGGGGATGATCATTGTTTGCGGTGATTCGCATACCGCAACGCATGGGGCTTTTGGCGCTTTGGCTTTTGGAATCGGGACCTCTGAAGTCGAGCATGTTTTGGCGACCCAAACTTTGCAACAAACGAAGGCTAAATCACTTTTGATTAATATTGATGGAAAATTGGGTTTTGGCATTACGCCTAAGGACATCATTCTTTATATCATCGGAAAAATTGGCACCGCCGGCGCAACCGGTTATGTCATGGAATATGCCGGAAGTGCGATTCGCAGTCTTTCGATGGAAGGCCGCATGACCATTTGCAATATGAGCATCGAAGCCGGCGGACGGGCGGGGATGATTGCGCCTGACGAGACGACGTTTGCGTATATTAAAGGAAAAGACTTTGCGCCCAAAGGCAATGACTGGGACAAAGCCGTTAACTATTGGAAAACTTTGCCCAGTGACGCTGGCGCAACATATGATTTGGTTGTCAACATCAAAGCCGAAGATATCACGCCTCAGGTGACATGGGGGACAAGCCCGGGTCAAGTGACTTCGATTGAAAGCATTGTTCCGGATCCAGAGAGTTTTAGCAATCCCGTTGACCGCACAGCGGCGAGAAATGCGCTTAAGTACATGGATTTAAAGCCGGGTACAAAAATGAGCGATATTCTTATCGACAAAGTTTTTATCGGCTCCTGCACCAATGGCCGTATCGAAGATTTGCGTGCTGCAGCCAAAATTGTGGCTGGCAAAAAAGTCCATGCCGGTGTACAGGCGATTGTTGTCCCTGCCTCAGGGCGTATCCGTCGGCAAGCCGAGGCAGAGGGTTTGGATAAAATTTTTTCAGATGCCGGTTTTGAATGGCGCTTTGCCGGCTGTTCGATGTGTTTAGGGATGAACGACGATCAGCTCAAAAAAGGCGAGCGCTGTGCCTCGTCGAGCAATCGCAATTTTGAAGGCCGTCAGGGCCCCGGTGGGCGCACGCATCTGCTTTCGCCGGAAATGGCCGCCGTAGCCGCATTGACCGGCAAATTAACCGATGTGCGAAAGTTTTTAAAGTAATAAAATGGAGGTAAATTGATGATTAAGCCATTATTTATTCAACGCTCCAAAGATATTCTGGGTGGGACACCGGTATTCTTTGGGACGCGTGTGCCGCTTAATACCCTCATTGATTATTTTGAAGCCGGTGAGAGACTAGACGCTTTTTTAAAAGATTTTCCGTCTGTGAGCCGCAAGCAAGCCCTTGGGGTTTTGGAATGGATAAAAG
>JAYRHV010000263.1:0-3874 GCA_041907165.1 Candidatus Omnitrophota bacterium
AGAGGAGTTTTCATGTGTAAATTATCTGTTAAAAAGCTAGACAATTCTAATGCACCCACAGCGAATAGTCAATTTGAAATATCGACTGTTTTTCGTCACAAAAAACGTTATTTTACACTAAATTTATGACAAAAAATGGACAAGATTGGAAGAGTTGACCGGATAAAAATATTTTTCTAAGTATTCATGCGCTTTTTGGCGGCTGAGAGAAAATTCTTGATCAGAAAGCTTATAAATATTGTCTAAAACTTCAGTTAACTTTTGTTGGGAATTAACCGTCCATTTTAAGTTTGGGCAATCAAAAAGCGGGTCATAGCTAAATATTTGCTGCATATCAAAATGGATCACAGGCTTTCCCAGCCACAAAGCTTCGAGCGAAACCGTACTGCCCCAATAAATAGTCAAATCGGTGCGCTCAATATCCTCCAGCAAAGATTTGCCGCTAGAAATTTCGACAAATGGCAAATCCGCAATTTTCTTAAACAACATTTTTTCAAGCGCTTTAAAAGGCAAAACCGGGTGCGTCCGAATGATCATTTTAAACTTTGACTGTCCATCGAGTTGTCCTAACAAATAATTAACCATTTGATAAACATCCCTTATCCCCTCTAAAGCAACAAGAATTTTAAAAGTTTTTGTCCTCGGCAAGGGTAGAAGTTTCCATAAATTTTCATAGCGCAAAGCACACGCGGCGACAACCGGCAAAGAACCAATCTGCGTGTAACGCTCAATAATTTCTTTCGTGGCACTACCGACGGTCAAAACGCAATCCGGCTTGGGGATCACGGCCTCTTCCTCGGCGCTGATAAACATATTGACTGACGCCTGCGGCGTTACCGTATGCTGATACCCCAAAATCGTTGTTTGCGGCGAAAATTTACGCAAAGCTAAAACGCACATTTTTTCCCACGGATTATTTTCATACGTCATCAAGAATGTCTTGACTGAAAACTTATTTAGCAGCGCTATCGTCTGATAATAATGCAAAAACTGATAGGACTGGATTCGAGAAGAACGGCTGGAAAGCTCTCTATTGATAATGCCGCTGACTTCATAACCCAAAAAATTTATCGGCCCTTTGACTTGCGGCCAGTAAAAACAACTGACGAAAGCAGATTTGAAAATCGATAGTAACGAGCCGCAAAAATCAATAGGGACAATAACAGCGTTAGGACAGTTGGCTATTTTTTTCAAACAACTCTTAAAATCCCCGAGGATGTTTGCAAAAAAAATGACCCGCTGTCCTTTTTGTTCAAGAAATTCTGGGAGTTGACCAAAAAAAAACATCCTTGTACGTCCCATCTTTCGAAAAAGAATGGTCGTAAACAAACGTTTTAATCACATACGCTGGCGGATGATTAGAAAAAACCCTTTGTAGTTTTGCGGACAATAAAAAACGGACATAAAAATAACGGCATGTTAAACGAAAAAAATGATAACAACCCCCCGCCAAACGCTTGACAAACTCTAAAACAATCCCCTTAAGCTGCAGAGCCGATTGCGACGGTGCGGCGATTTGAGCGGTCTTTATAAATTCCTGAATCAGCTCGGGCAAACGGTTATTAAAACGATTCTTGGACGAAAAATCCGTCGCCCACCATAAACGGCTATGCAAAGACCGGTTGACTTGACCGACGAGCGAAAGATACGCCGCAACCATTTTTTTCGGATCATCGCCCATAAAGATATCTATCTTTTAATGCCCATCAGAAAAAAAACTCCGGCAACAATCACACGATAAATTCCAAAAGAAATAAAGTTGTTACTCTTGATAAACTGCAACAAAAATTTGATGCTCAACAGCGCGACAACAAACGAGACAATAAACCCAACGCCCAGACAAGTCATTTGCTGAGAATTAAAACTGTGAGCACTTTTTAAAAGGTCAAGCCCCGCCGCCGCTGCCATCGTCGGCACAGCCAGCAAAAACGAAAATTCCACAATCGTTCGACGTTTTAATCCCAAGATCAAACCGCCTATTATCGTCGCGGCAGAACGAGAAACCCCGGGCACCATCGCCAACGACTGAAAAAGACCGATACAAAAAGCCGTTTTAAAAGGGATTTTTCTTAAATCATCTTCTGCATCCTTTTTTTCGCGGTATATCATCTCAAAGGCAATTAAAAAAAGACCGCCTAAAAACAAAGACCAGACTACAACCATGCTATTGCCCAAAAGAAATTTCTTGATGAGCTTATAGAAGATTAACCCTAACACTGCCGTCGGCAAAAAAGCGACAACGAGCCTTTGCAAAATTTTAAGGTCCACTAAAAACGACCGGCCATACAGGGCTACGACCGACATGATCGCGCCTAGCTGGATGATAATTTCAAAACTTTTAACAAACTCGCTGGCGCTAAGCCCTAAAACTTTGGAAGCCAAAATCAAATGTCCCGTCGAGGAGATTGGCAAGAATTCACTGATTCCTTCCACCGCTGATAAAATCAAAGACTGTAATATATCCATTTCCATTTCCTTGTGTTATAAAGTAAAATTAAAGTGTATGTGAATATCTGACATTATTAAACTTTAATCTGTTTGTCAAAGGTTCCTTCAAAAGAAAATCGCCTGTGGTTAACAAATTAAAATTTGTCCTCTTAAGCGCACTAGCTTTTTTTCTATTGAACGCTTCTTTGGCCTTAAGCCAAACGCCCCAACCGTCCCTAACCGTGATACACAAAATTTCTGTTGGGATGGGCAAAAAGAATTTTTTAAAAATTTATCCTAAAACAAAAGCCCGCACCTATCGGCAAAACGATAAAGAACAGTGGCTGACCTTTAACCATCCTCTTGACGGGACATCGGCCAACAATGTCGTCACGTTTCACCTTCAAAACGACAAAGTCAAAGACTGGCAAATGAATAATCGCGCTGAAGTCATCGACGAGTATCTGGGAGAATTTTCTTCGATGGCCTTTAAAACAGCTTTCCCTGTTATTGACAAGGCGATCCGTGACGTCTTAGAACGTATGCCATTTAAAGATTTCTTAACGGTTACCGACCGCAGGCGCCCTGTGCTTTTTAGTGAAGTGTTTGATTCGGGAACCGCAAAATTTGCAAACTCTTCCGAAATTATCTCTCTGCCCGACGATGCCCCAGCTTTCCAAGATGGGCTAACGCTGATTAAATTAAGCACGGCTCTTAACGGCGCATCCAACCAACAGGCCATCGAAGGGGTCATCGCCCATGAGCTAGCCCACAGGGTGCTGGAACATGTTAAACACGGCAAACGAAGTTGTGCCGCTGAACGAGAAGCCAATGCATTAATCAAGCAATGGGGGTTTACAGACGAGTACACCCAAGCCAGCCAAACTTTTGGCCAAAAAGCCGTTGGTCAAGAGATCATCTGCCACGACGAGGGATAATCCTTATCTAAATCCGCAACAAAATGGTCTATCGACTCTGTCGCTGTCGGCAGTTTAATGCCTAAATCTTCTGAAAGTTTTGTTACGTCCAACGACAAATTTTTTGCTCTTTTGGCCTTAAAAGGAAATTGGTCAACGCTGCTGGGGGTAATCTGTGCTGCGTCCAATCCTGTTTTTTTGGCTAATTCGACGGCAAATTCATATTTGGACATGGACGTTAAACTGCCGCAATTATAAATACCCTCTAAATTCTTTTGAACCATTTTAACAATCAAATGCGCCAAATCAAATGTGTACAAAAAAGAAAAGTTAACGTCGACAAATCCTTGAATAGGCCGCTTTGCCTTAAGCTCGCGGATAACCCACTGGGCTAAACTCAACCGATGCGGCAGACCCCAGCCTATAAAATTGGTCCGTAAAACCAAGGCCCCGTCTTTTCGTAAAGCCTTACTTTCAGCCATTAACTTAGTCTGTCCATAATAATTAACGGGATTTGTTTCATCTGTTTC
>JAYRHV010000264.1:0-2543 GCA_041907165.1 Candidatus Omnitrophota bacterium
AATTTTATAAGGCGCAGCTTTGTCAATCTTGCCCGCCCAAAACTCTTGGCTTTTGTCCGATAGAATCTTTTGGCTTTGGTCCAACGCCTTGATTTCTATCTGATGTTTTCCGTCGGATAATGTCAAAATATCCACTTGCCCCGTCCACCAAAAGTTTCCAGTCTTATTTAATTTCTGCCAATCTTGCTGATCAATTCTGTACAAAACACCGCTGACTTGTTCTGTGGTATAAATTTCAATCGGCATTGTCTTTTGATAAAATTGCGCGCGCTTGGGTTCTATGACAAGAGCCTGATTATACTGCTTAAGGGCTAGGAATGCTTCCCGGGGAACTGCTTTGCCATCCTTGTCATAATCATTGATGCCATAATAATCTTCGGGATCATTATCGTGAACAGATTTACTGCCGGCCAGCCACCATGCATCCGTCCAAAGAAAAGCACACGCTCCACTCGCCCCGGATTGAATGATACCGTCGTACATTTCGATATCTCCCAGAGCTTGTTCCTTAAAACTATTGCCCCCATACCCATAATGACTGCGCCTGCTACCTTTCCGCGCTTGAGATATTGAAAGCCCGAATTCCGTAATAATCAAAGGTTTTCCCCTTGATATATTTTCTTTTAGCCATTGGATATACCCCGGATATCCAAAAGCATTTGTAACTATGCCGGGAGAATAAATATAGGCATTGAAAGCTACAAAATCCAAAAAAGAATGATCCATAAACCCAAGCGGAACCCAACTGGCGAATGATACAGGCTTATTAGGATCTATCGTTTTGACAAACCCAGTGAGGTCCTTCAAAAATCTTTCTGTTTTTACCTCTCCGGCATCCCTGACTCTCTCCATCGGCGGTTCATTCAAAAATAAATATCCAAGGACATTGTCAAAATCTTTGGCCCACTCTAAATCTTTGTTTAAAAGTTGTTGCGCATAAGTTAACGTATCAGGACTTGTATAATCCCTGTCCTTATCAAACCAAATTCCATGCAAGACAAACAAGCCATGCTTTTGGGCCAAGGTTTCGATTTGCGGACTCAATGCCCCCGCCGTTCGGATCGTATTAAAACCTGCCTCTTTTATCAGCCGAAAATCATCGTCGACTAAATCCAAATTGACCTTATCCCCGTCGGCGGGAGATTGGCCGGGGCGATAAGCATGGTAATTGATCCCTTTGACAAAAAACTTTTCGCCGTTGACATAAAACCAGTCATTCTTAATTTCGACTGTATTAAGCGCCAGCGCCGAAGATATCCCTAAAAGAAAAAACGTGCTGCTTAATGAAAATCTTCTTAATAAACGCAAGAAATTATTCATAGCTTACCTCCCCTCCAACGCAGATTAAAAAAATCATAAAAATTATTTTACCGGCAATAGGATTGAAAACTTTTCCATTCTTCAGCCGTCATAATCGGTGTCGTATTTTGATTTGAAAACTTTTCGGCCATTTGCGAGCGATTCTGGTCAGAAGGATGGTCCGAAAGCAAGGCCGGCACCGACGAGGATTCTTTCATCCGTTCAAAAAAATTTTTAAACCCTTGATTGTTAATATGCGCTTTTTGCAAACGCAATAATCCGCCTTGATCCGCTTGTGTTTCCTGTGAACGGCTAAAGCCCATATGAAGAAAATAATCGGCCCACCGACTATTAGACATTGAGCCGCCCGATGAAAAGACAGCCTTGATCCCCTCGACGGTCATCAGATGAACAATAAACCCTTCTAAGATGTGCCGTTGACGGACATGGACTATTTCATGGGCTAAAACCCCGGCAAGCTCTTCGGCAGACTCTGCTTTTTCAAGCAATGCGCTATTGACCGAAATTTTGCCGCCTAACTGCGAAAAAGCTTTGACCGACGGGTCTTTAACGATTTTGACATCCACGGAAAAACGCCCATCCTCACGGTCCAGCGGATACAAACGGCTGACCAACTTTTTTAAAAGCGCTTGGTTCTTTGGACTGCCGCTGCAAACCTCGCCGCCCAAAGCGTCAAAACCTCCAAGGCTGGAAATCTTTTTTTCTACGCTCCAAGGGATCATGCGCACAAAAGGCGATAGGCCAAAGCCAAAAGCGCAAGCGACAAAAACGCCGGCTAAAACCCATGCCAATCCTTTTATTTTGGAAGCTTTGTCGGGATCTCTCATCAATGTTTCATAAAGGCAATAATAATATAAAATATGACAAAAATAATTGTAAAAATAATACTCAACGGACCCTGCTGAAGCTTACTGGCCGACGCCGCTGTTGATTTATTCAGATTAATGTCAACATCTTGAGTGCTGTCGACAAAAGTCTCGCGGTCCTGAATAATCGCCTGCGCCGGCAAAGTGTCGTGCGCTGTTGCAACCGTTTCCATTTTTTTAACAGCGGTACCGATGACCATAAACTCAACTAAACCGCCGCCTAAATCATAAACCCGTGTCTTGACGCCGACAACCTCGTCGGCATTACACTTCTGGGCCTCGATCTGGACGCGTTCGAGGGCTTTTTCTCTGGCCTCATACAAAATCTCTGTCAATCCTTGAACTTGACCGCCGACT
>JAYRHV010000265.1:0-3255 GCA_041907165.1 Candidatus Omnitrophota bacterium
ACTTGCTTTAACGCGCGAATCGCCGCGGTAAAATCACTAACCCCCACCTTGCCGATAGCGATGCGCCCGTACTTGGAAAACAAATTGTCACTGCTGGCCAACGCCGCATCGTCGAGCATTAAATTTTTGAACTGCAAATTGCGCAGTTCTTTAATCGAACTGTCCGCAAAGGCCATACTCCAATCGATGCCAGCGTCGAAGGATGGACTAAAGACGACCGACAAAACCCGCACCTCGATCAACACTTCCTTCGTCGGCGCGTCTAAATCTTTAAGAATACCCAAAACTTCCTCTTTGCGGCCTTTGAGGGCCCGGATAACAAGTTTATTGGTCCTTTCATCGACAGTAATTGAGCCTACCGCCTGCTGGTCAACCCGGCCCTTAAGTTTTTCAGCGACGACGTCCGCCTTGGCGTATTGCAATGGAAAAATAATCGGCTCTAACGGCTGCTCTATGCTCAGAAGCGTTTTGCGCATTTTTTCGATCGTTGCCCGCGTGTCAATCAAAACGATATTCCCCGTGTCCTCATCCACAATGATTTGCCCGATCGTACTTTTGACACCATCTAAAGCCGACAAGGCATAACTGGGCTTGGCGTATTGCAAGTGGACAATCTCCACTTCGCGCTTGTCGCTAAAACTCTTGCCGTATTGGGTCGAAAATTCTTCTTCCGTCATGATCCTCACAATATCGTCCTCGATCGCGTAAGCTAAATGGTTGGACAAAACGGCGATGTTTAAAGCGTCTTTGATGGAAACACTTTTTAAATAAAATGTCGCCCGGCCTTGAACGGTGCTCGAGGTAACAAGATTAAAATCGCCTTTGAGCGCCAAAAACCGTAAAACATCGATGACGCTCATGTCCCGAACGTCCAAAGTGATTTTTCGCACCAAACGTTCTTCCAAGGGAATGGCCGGTCCATCGACAACGATCGGGACCGGTTCGCTGCCCCCGGGAACCAGAAGCTGATCGATGGCTGTCGCTGGCCCTGACGGCGAGATTGATGATGTCCCCGGCGAAGCTGCTGATGTCGCAGGTTGCGCGGCAGGAGATTTTGGCGCAGACGAAACAGGGGGTTTGACGGCAGGCGTTTGACTCTTAGGTGTCGGAGTACCCGAGACTGGCTTTACGCTCGTGGCCGCTTTGGGCTTACCCGGCGTTTGCGCAAAGGCATTCGTCGCAACAAAACTAGCGAACAAAATTAAAACACTAAGTCCGCTGAATACCAAACGCCAGTTTTGTTTTTTTATTGATCTTTGCATTTTTCCCTCTCTAACCTCTAAGCACCAGCCACCAGCGTCCAGCGTCTGTTTTTACAAATTCATCGTCAACTTTTCGCCATTAAAAGAAAATTCAACCCGGTCTGCATAAATCACATTAACTTTAACGCCCTCCAAATCATCGCCCGTCTTTAAAAAATGGGTAACAGACGTACTTTTGTCTTCGATCATGGCCGTCGCGGTTTCGGGCGAATTTAACCACGAAATCCCGACGAGTTTAAAATTGGTGACCTTGTCCTTGATCTGCTGGTTCTCTACGGGCGCGACAATTTTTGTCTCTTGGACTTTCTTCTCGAACGGCCTGAAAATATTGCGTTTGCTAATCTGTGCAACATAACTAAGCGCATCCTTGACCGTCGGCAAAGCTACTTGCTGACTGTCAGCTGGCATCTGCTTGACTTCAAAATAAACCTCTTGCGAAGAATCTTTCATCCCTTTTGAAAAATCCCTTATAAAAAAGAATCCGAAAGCAAAAATCAAAATGACCAGAACCCAGTTAACAATACGCAATCCATTGCCGACGGACGACTGGCCGTTGTTCATAAAAAAAGCTAATATCCTTTGGGCAAACGCCGGCAGGGCAATCGTAGCGACACCGACGCTGGTAACAGAATTAAGCACTTGGCTGACCTGCGCGGTTGGGACACTCGACGCCGGCGCAGCACCAGACTTTTCCTTGGCATCGGTCTCTTCAATGAGCTTTAATAGTTTTGACTCGGCGGTTTCTTTAGCCATAAAATTTTATCCCGGGCCCGACATCCTCGTCGGCACAGCGCTATTCTGGTTGACGCTCAGTGAAAAATCGATGGCCCCCAGCTTATATTGTTCTTCTTTGGCAATGACGTCGCGCACCAAAATCCGGTCGACAGCATGCTTGTTTTGCAAAATAAGCTCTTTTAAAACCTGATGACAAAGCTTTGTAATTTTACGCGGGTAGCCGCGGGTGTAATTGTAAATTTCACTGACCGCCTCGTCTAAAAACAGGTCCATGCGACTGTTGTATCCAGCGGTCTTGACACGAAAGTTGATTAACTCCTTAGTCTCTTTGACGTCTAAAGGGTTGAGCGTATATTTAAAACTGATGCGGTCCATGAAGTTGGGCATATTCACAATTTTAGGATAAAGTTCCACTTGCCCCAACAGCACCAGTTGCAATAGCTTGTATTCGTTGGTTTCAAAATTCAAAAGCACCCGCAAAGTCTCGAGCATCGTCATATCCATCTTTTGCGCTTCATCGACGATAAGCACCAGTGTCTGGCGGTCTTCAATGGCTTTTTGGATCAAGAATTTTTCGAAAGCGTCCCGCAACTCGAGGACATCTGCTCTGGTAGGATCTATGTTAAACAGCACGTCGATTCCATAATTGCGTACGAGGGCTGTCAAAAATTGTTTTTCGTCCTCATAAACCGGATTAAGGACGATATGAAACAACATATTCGAACGTTTTTTAAGCTCTTGGACCAGCAGACGGGAGAGCGAAGTTTTTCCGGTGCCGATATCCCCGAAGATGACAGAAAGTCCGCGCTTTAAATGCAGCTCAATGAGGATGTTGGTTAATGCAGTGTCGTGTTCTTTGGTCAGATAAAAAAACGAGGGGTCCGGGCTGGTAGAAAACGGCTCTTTGTCAAAACCTAATAAAGTAAAATAAGCCATAAAATAAAATAATTAATAAAGACCAAATACAGTCTGTTAAAAGTATATAGTTTGGGCCACACAAAAACAATTTTTTATTTGTGTTGATTTTAACATAAGTACTTGTCTTTACAACTGGTTAATCAGTTTTTTTTAGAGGATAACTTGAAAAAAACGAGGATTCTCCGAGGAGAAAAAAAGAAGGGACAAAAAATCAAAAAAAACTTTTAAAAAACACGTAAATTCTTTCGTAACATTAACAATTTCTAATTCTTTCGAAAAATTATTTTTTCTTTGAAAAAAAATTTATTAAACCAGACAAAAACCCATTTGTCCGAGCAAA
>JAYRHV010000266.1:0-1798 GCA_041907165.1 Candidatus Omnitrophota bacterium
CTTTAAAGAAAGTATCGATTTCAAGCCCGTAATGTGCGGCTGGGGAGAGGTAAACATATTTTTCGTCGGTATAAAGGGTTAGGCGGTTGATGTGCCGAAGCCTCTGGCGGTTCATCGCCCTTAAATATTCTAAAAGAGCGCCACTGCTAGAAATCGCTGCGCTTTTGCCTTCTAAACCAAAACCGTTTAAATTTAAGACAGCAAAATGTTCGCAGAGGTTTTGGCAGGCGATATCCGGGTTAAAAGACCAGTTTTCTTGGCCGCTTAAGGTGAAAGTTTTTGATTTTAAAAGGGGATTGTTTAATAATTCTTTAACGACAAGCTCTTTGCCCAGAGGAAAAACACATTCATAGATCGGCAAGCGTGCCAATAGCTCTATGATTTTATGCGGATTGTCAAATTGATTAGTGTGAATTGTTCCGCTGACAGGGTCGGTAAAAGCGATGCCAATTAGCCTCTCGTTGATAGAAAGGGCGCACAGATACCGGGCGTCGGAAGAATTTTCGTCAAGGTAGGTGCCGCAGGAAATAACGCGGATCACATCTCGCCGGACGATTCCGACTGCAGACGCCGGATCCTCAACTTGTTCGCAGATAGCGACTTTGTGCCCGGCTTTAATCAAGCGGCTGATATATCCATCGGCCGCATGGTAGGGAATGCCGCACATAGGCGCTTCATTGGGCGTGCCGCGGCCGCGGGCGGTCAAAACAAGATCAAGGATTTTGCAAGCGGTCTTGGCGTCTTCATAAAACATTTCATAGAAGTCGCCTAAACGAAAGAAAAGGATGCAATCGCGGTATTGCGATTTGACCTTTTGATACTGCGTAAGCATTGGGGTAGTAGCTTGCGTTGTCATTAGGGCTTATATATAGGGAAGATAAGTATTTTAAAATTATGAATATTTATAACACAAAAGTTAAATCAGGTGGATAAAAGTTTTATTCTTAAGGCATAAATAAATTTAACCTTTGTTGCAGTCGCAATTTAACAGTGTTATAATCGCAACCATAATTTAAAATCTCCAATCAACGTTCGCCAAATGACCATGAATAATAAAATATATATTCTTTTTGTTTGCTTATTTTTTTCTCTTTTTTCTCCCAAAAGCGTTCATGCTAATGCCAATCTTGTAACAAATTATTATGTTGAAAGCGGTAAAAAGCTTTTTGATGAAAAGAATTATGACTTAGCTATCAAGGAATTTAACAAAGCGCTTTTAGCCGATCCGGACAATGAAGAGGCGCTTATGTATTTGCGTATGCTTGGGTTTGGCAGCGCAGATAAAAGCAAGAGCACAAGATTGCGTGAACAAGATGCATCATCTATAGCGGCCCATCAGGATACGGATATCGACAACGGTATACCAAAAAACATACCTTTCCCAAAACAGGTTCAAACTCGAACTCAAAATCAAAAGGTAGAAATTCAAAAAATCGAAGCGAAAATCGATCAAGAAGAAAAGGCTGCTCTGGAAGCTCTGCGCGCCGAAACACCGGATACAGAATCGGGTTCTTTAGTGAAATCGCCTGCTTTGGTCGATCGTCCAGATCAAAAAGAGAAAAAAGTCCACCAACGGCAAGTTGAGAAGCAACAGAGCTGCTCTGCTAAAGTTGCAACTCAAACACCCCCCCCCCAATTGTCGAAAGCAAGTGTCCCTTTAGCAAATGAACAAAGCCGCGTGTCTAATCAAAAAAGCAAGGCAGTTGGAGAAAATGCAGGTATAGCAAGGTCCTCTGGGGACGAGAATCAAATTTTGTCTGACGATATTCCGACTTCAAATAATGGTGCGAAAAATAAA
>JAYRHV010000267.1:0-1867 GCA_041907165.1 Candidatus Omnitrophota bacterium
CTTTTTAAGGATAAAACACTTTTAGCCGACGAAGGGGAGATGGACGCTTCAGCGTTGGAAGCGATTGAGCTGGGACGTGAAAATCTTACAACTGAAATATTAAACCGTTCGCGGCACATAATGCCGGGATATGGGATTGAATTGATTGATGTCCGGATTAAAAGGATAAATTATGTGAAGGAAGTTCAATCTAGAGTTTATGAACGTATGATCGCGGAACGAAAAAGGGCGGCAGAGAAATATCGTTCTGAAGGACAAGGAAAGAAAGCTGAAGTAGAAGGTCAAATGAGCAAAGAATTAAATGAGATTGATTCTGACGCGTACCGCAAGGCTCAAGAAATAAAAGGTCAAGCTGATGCTGAAGCTACGAAAATATATGCGGAAAGTTACAATAAAGACCCTGAATTTTTTTCGTTTGTGCGAACATTAGATAGTTACCGTTCCGCCATCAATAAAGAAACCATGTTAATTTTAACGACGGATAATAGTTTTTATGACATGCTTAAATCCGGCAATTTTTCAAATAATATCTTGAAATAGGATTTCTGTTAAAGCAAACACACTCTTTTTACTTAAAAGAATGATCAAAATCGCCAAAGATTTTTATGAGCTCTCTGTTTCAAGCAAAAAGCAGTCAACGAATTGGCATGCCGGAATTTTAAAACGTTTAAAATTAATTCCCGTCACGAGGGAACAATGGATAGAAGGTAAAACTAAAACAAAAAGTTTTGTTTCCACCTATGTCGACTCACATCGATTGGCTAATAAGTTTTACGCGACATTGAAAGCGGCAACTTTAAAAAACGCTCAGGTTTCGTTACGTTTTTTACCAGCCAAGCGTTGGCAAGAAGTTTGGAAAAAATCGCTCAAACCTTTTCGGTTAACTGAAAATATTGATGTTGTCCCACAGTGGTGTTCGAAAAAATACCGTCCAACAGGTCGGCAGGTTATTTATTTAGATACGGTGATGGCGTTTGGAACAGGTTTGCACGAAACAACGCGTTTTATGTCGCGTTTGATTGAAGGGGAAAAAGGAGAGATTGAAACTTTTTTGGATGTTGGGACTGGGACAGGCTTGTTAGGTTTGGTTGCCCGAAAAATCGGGGCGAAGGATGTTTGGTTGCTGGATTATGATCCAAGATGCTTAGAAACAGCCGAAAAGAATTTTAAACGTAACTTGTTAAAGTTTAAGCGCTCTATTGTAACTGACTTTAGAACTTGGGAACCTCCCGTGACTTTTGATTTTGTTGCCGCAAATTTGATAAGTGATGATTTAATTAATTTCAAAAGAAATCTTCTTAAATGCACAAAAAAGGATAAATTTTTAGCTGTTTCAGGAATTTCGATAAAAAATTTGTCGAGGGTCTTAAAAAGTTTTGAGATGCTTCCCGTTCGACTCAAAAAAATTATCCGCGGTAAAGAATGGGCAGCGGTCTTATTTCAGAAAAAATAGAGGTTATTTAAATGTCTTTTAGTGGTGTTTCAATCGATAAGAATAAACAGCTTGAGGCTAAGATGAGAAAGCTTCAGGTTTTGGAGCATGATATTGAAGAAACCTTTGTTCGTTCGTCGGGACCAGGCGGCCAGAACGTCAATAAAGTTGAAAGCTGTGTCTGTCTTTTTCATCGACCGACAGGTATTACCGTTAAGTGCCAAGAGGAGCGATCGCAAAACATGAATCGGTACTTGGCGCGGTGGTTGTTGCTTAAAAAGATTGCCCAAGAAAAAGCGCGGAAGCAAAAGGAATTGCGCTATCTCGCGGAAAAAAGCAGACGCCAAAATCGCAAGCGGCCGATGGCGCTCAAGGAAAAAATTCTTGAAAAAAAACACAAACATAGCGATAAAAAACAGAACAGACGCAAGGTTC
>JAYRHV010000268.1:0-2232 GCA_041907165.1 Candidatus Omnitrophota bacterium
AATATGCAGAATCTTTTTTCCCACAAATCGATGTGGCCCGTCCTGAATACAGCCAAATTCTTAAATCTTGCGGACGATTAGCAGAAACGCTCACTGACCAAACGCATAAAAGACAAAATAAGTTTGTCCCATTTGTTGGACTAGGGGATGGAGGCAGCAGCAGTATTTATGGCATGGTCATGTCGCGTTTTTTTCCTGAAGATTTTCAACCGGGACTTACGCATCCTAAAATTTCAAACTCCACACTGCCGGCGCAATGGCCAATCACTTATAGCGAATTACGGCCCTACTATAAAGCAGCTGAAGAACTATACCGCGTCCGAGGAGAAATCGATCCACTGCGTGGACCCCAACTTCTAGATCCCTTAAAAGATGCTCCTATTCTGTCAGAAGCCAATCATAGCCTTAGCAAATTTTTAAACGACAAAGGCTTGCATCCTTACCGGCTGCCGGTTGCCTGCGAATTTGTTGAAAACTGCCAAGATTGCATCAGCGTTTTATGTCCGCACAATTGCAAAAATGACGCTGAAAAAATTTGTTTGCGTCCTGCTTTAAATGATTATGGCGCTGCGATTTTAAACGAATGCGAAGTCTTAAAAATTAATTGCTCTGATAAATCAGCAACAGCTGTTGTATGCCATTATCAAAAAAAAGAATTCACATTAAATGCTGACATCGTCATCTTGGCAGCTGGCGCGCTTTTTACCCCAGCGTTGCTTCTAAAATCCAGATCATCCCTTTGGCCGCAGGGATTGGCCAATACTTCGGGGCTGGTTGGAAAAAATTTGATGCGACATCATTTGGATTTGTACGGCGTCGAGTGTAAAGTCCCCATCAAACATCCGTATCCTTTTCGCGAGTTATCCATCAATGACTTTTATTGTCAGGGTCAACTACGTTTGGGTAATATCCATTCGTTTAGCCCAATTCCATCGGAAATCATCATGGCAGACCTTATCGAGGAAGTGCGTGCCAGTGGGATCCCGCTTTTGCCTGAAATTGTCAAAACCCTCAAGCCTTTGATTTCAAATTACATTGAAAAAAATCTAAACCAAAGATTAATTCTAGCAACTTTAACAGAAGACTTGCCGTATCTAGACAATTTTGTCACCTTCAATGAAAAAACTCAAAGTGTTGTTTTTGAATACCGTATGCACCCGTATGAAAAAAAGCGTGTTAAACAACTGCGCAACAAAATCAAAAAAGTGCTTAAACCCCTTAAATTTATGCACGTCAAGCAAGCGCAGAGCAATATGCGATTGGCCCATGCTTGCGGGACTTGCCGTTTTGGAGAGGACCCTAAACAAAGTATTTTAGACAAAAATAATAAAGCACATGATCTTGAAAATCTCTATATCCTAGATTCTTCCTTTTTTCCATCGAGCGGCGCAACAAGTCCCTCGTTAACAATTGCGGCCAATGCCCTGCGTGTGGCCGAACATATTCTCAAAGAATGGTAAGCTCAACAGATAAAAAACGTATTCTTTTTGTCAGCGAAGGCGTGACCTTGTCGCATATCATCCGGCCTTTATTTCTTGCCCAGAGCCTTATTAATAAAAACTATGAACTTGTCTTTGCCTCTGACAAGCGTTATCGCCCAATGGTGGAAAACGTCGGACTTTCTTGGGAAAATTTATCGTCAATGTCAACAGATGAATTTAACAAAAAATTGTCCACCGGTCAGCCGCTTTACAGATATCATCAGCTTAAACAATATATTAGTGAAGAAATAGAACTCTTTAAAAAAACAAAACCAGATATTATCGTCGGCGATTTTCGTATTTCTTTGGGCATTTCCAGCCAACTGGCTCAAATTCCCTATGTGTGCCTGATTAATGCTTACTGGAGCAATTTTACCGCACGCAAAAAAACTCCTTTCCCCGAATTACCAATGGCAAAAATTTTTGGACTTCAGCTCGCCACAAATTTATTTCAAATCTTTTCACCGATAGGTTTTTATTTTCACTACAAAGATTTCAACAAAATTTGCCGGGAATATGCATTGTTGGCTGTTCATTCTATTGAAGAAATGTATTCACGAGGCCCATGGGCCCTTTATCCGGATATCCCGCAAATTGCTCCTACAAAAAATTTACCAAAGACCCATAAATATTTAGGGCCAATTTGTGAACTGACGAATATGTCACGACCAGAATGGTGGGGCAAATGGCCACAAGACAGACCCCTTATTTATCTTTCTTTAGGATCTTCCGGCGATATTTCGGTTTTGCC
>JAYRHV010000269.1:0-4760 GCA_041907165.1 Candidatus Omnitrophota bacterium
ACAGCTTGGAATTATCGGCCTTTGGTAAGTATGCGAGAGCTTTTGCTCGAAATCAAAGAAACCTCTGCGTGTGCCGTCGAGCTTGGCTATAAAATAACAGCAGCGCAAATAGCAGAAATTTTCCCTCTGTTAAAAGAACTGGATTTGAAAGTTTATAGCGTCCATAATTTTTGTCCGCTTCCCGACGATTATCCGTCAATACGCCATGCGTCTAATTATTACCGTTTAAGTTCGCTCGACGAAAATGAGCGCAAGCTCGCTGTTGAGTGGACGAAACAATCCGTTGAAACTGCACTTAAAGTGGGGGCCAGCGTCGTTGTGATCCACGCGGGGACGGTGGAAATGCCCCAAGGGCTTTGCGAAAAACTTTTTAAAACGGTCAAAGACGCAGATCAAGGTCCCGGTTATTTTGAAGATATGCGCGAAAGTTTTATCAAGCAAAGGCAAGAGTCTCGCCTGCCGTATATGGATGCGCTGGTCAAAAGTTTAAGGGAAATTATGTCCTATGCCCAAGCGCGCAATATCAAGATCGGACTTGAAACGCGGTATTATCCGACGGAAATCCCAAACTTTGAGGAGATCGGCGAACTTTTAGGCCTTTTTCACGCGCAGGGGTTGTGGTATTGGCATGATGTCGGTCATGCCGAGTCCAATGACCGGCTGGGCATCTATAGCCATCAAGAATGTCTTGCCCGCTATGCCCCAGCGCTTATCGGTTTTCATTTGCACGGGGTCAAAATTTTGCGTGACCATCAGGCGCCGTTTGAAGGGGATTTTGACATCAAGAGCATCTATCCTTTTATTAAAAAGCATCATATCAAAGTCATCGAGTCCCACGGCTCTGCGACCAAAGAGCAAATCCGTCAAGCACTCAGGGAGTTTTCAAAACTGGAAGAAGATTTATGAAATTGTATCTTGTCCGTCATGGGAATGCGTCTGCCGGATCGGATGATATCGCCCGGCCGCTGAGTCTTGAGGGAATTGAGGAAGTCAAAAAAGTCGCAGAATTTTTAAAACATAGCGGCTGTTGTGTGGATATCATTTATCACAGTGTCCGTGTGCGCGCTTTTCAGACGGCCAAAATTATTCATGAGCGCTTAGCGATTAAAAAGAAACTGGTAGAGCGCCTTGGCTTGTCGCCCAATGATCCCGTCGGGCCCATCGCGGATTTTGTGGACCAGCAAAAAAACGATTGCATGATCGTAGGGCATATGCCCTTTGTGGGAAGCTTGGTTTCCCTTTTGGTCTCAGGGGATGATAAACACAATTTGGTCGCTTTCCCTACGGGGGCTGTGGCTATATTAGAGAAGAAGCATGGCCTGTGGCTTATTGCACAGATGATCGACCCTAAAAGGTTATAACAAAAACAATGCCCGAAAATTCATTTTTTACAGTTTCTCAGTTAAACGGTTGTATTAAGCAGGCTTTGAATATGGGTTTCCCGTCGGCAGTGTGGGTCTGCGGGGAGATTCAGGGGTATAACCGCAACCGCGATAAGTCGCATGTTTTTTTTGAACTTTGCGAAAAGGACCCCATTTCTAAAGATATCGTCGCGCGGATAGGGCTGGTGATTTTTTCTGGGCGCAAGGTGTATGTTGAGCAAGTGATAAAGAGCGCGGAAAATGCTTTTAGCCTTAAGGATGATATCGAAGTTAAGTTTCTCTGCAAGATAGACTTCTATCCGCCGCATGGCGCTGTGCGTCTTATCGTCGAGAGCATTGACCCGATTTATACGCTGGGAAAAATTGCTCAAGAAAAACAAAGGCTGATTGCTATTCTAAAAGAGAAAGGGACTTTCGAAAAAAATAAGCAATTGCCGCTGGCGTCTGCTCCCTTAAATATTGGGCTTATCACATCCTATGATTCCGCCGCGTACAATGATTTTATTTCTGAACTTAAATTAAGCGGCTATGCTTTTAAAATTTTTTGCCGCAATACGCTTATGCAAGGCAAGGCCGCCAGTGCGGATGTATGCCAAGCGTTAGATGAGCTCTCGCAGATTAAAAGTCTCGAGCTTGTTGTCATAACCCGCGGCGGGGGGTCGATTGCAGACTTGAGTTGTTTTGACAGCCAAGCGATAGCAGAAAAAATCGCGGGGTTTCGTCTGCCGGTTTTTAGCGGTATCGGCCATGAGATCAATATCACCATTACGGATCTGGCCGCCCATAGCTATCAAAAGACTCCCACGGCGATAGCGCAGTATATTTGCAGTTTGGTAAAGGATTTTTTGGACACAACACAGCAGAAAGTCCAGACGCTCATCGACCAAGCGTCTGACCATTTGGCCGAAGAAAAAAGGCATTTGCAAAACAGCGCTGTGGGGATCCAAAAGGCAACAGATGACTTTTTAAAACAGCATCACGAGGGGCTTGTCCGTCGGCAAGAGAATCTCAAAGGGCAACCTTTGCAGCTTTTGGAGATGGCTAAAATAAAAATTTCAACCAGCTATACAATGTTGGCCAAAGATTTGGGCAATCGTTTTAAGTCAGAGGCTTTGCGATTAAAAAATGTGTCTCGTTTGGTTGAAATGTCTAGTCCGATTAAGACATTAAAGCGCGGCTTTAGCATTGCCCGTTTAGCCGACGGGAGGCTTGTGCGCAGTGTCAAAGACGTCCACAAAGGCCATGCGCTTTTCGTGGAATTATCCGACGGGAAAATTAGTAGTGTCATCCAATAAAGGGGGGAGAAAGTGACTGAGATCAAGTATAGTAAAGCGATAAAGAAGCTCGATGAAATTTTAGCTAAAATTGAGACGGAGCAAATCGATGTCGATGAGTTAGTCGACAATGTTAAAGAGGCGGTGGAGCTTTTAAAGGTTTGCAAGTCTAAAATTGAAAAAGCCCAGTTTGAAGTCAAAAAAGTTGTCGATGGATTTGCCGCCGAGAATAGTGATGACGAAAAAAATTAATTTTTTTGACCGGAAGTTTTTAAAATACGTCTTTGTTGTCTTGGCTTTGGTCGCCGCGCTTTTGGCCAAGTTAGCTGATAAGCCGGGCTATCGTCAGGATTTGGTCGTAAAAGTCTATGATGGGGACACGGTGCAGTTAGCCTCTGGAGAGAAGGTTCGCTTGATTGGGATTGATACGCCCGAGGAATTTGAAAGCAATAAACTTTTTGCGGACAGCCGCAGAACAGGACAAGATATCGAAACGATCAAAGCGATGGGGCATAAGGCGCATCTGTTTACCAGTCAGTGGGTTTTAGGCCAAAAAGTGCTTTTGGAATTTGACCATGAGCGAAAGGACAAGTACGGCCGGCTTTTGGCGTATCTGTATTTGCCTTTTCCTCATCCGGCTTTATCGTCTTTACCGAGGGAAGGGTATATTGTCAATCTCGACGGCAAAAAATGGTACTTTATCAATGCCACGATTATTCAGGCCGGGTATGCTGTGCCTATGGCCATTGCGCCCAATGACAAGTATAAACCTATTTTTCAGGCGCTTTATCAGCAGGCCCGCGAATATCATTTAGGATTGTGGGACTCACAGCAAGCTACAAAGACAACTCGTAAGAGTCGGCTTGGTGGAGTTGTTGCAACAGGACATTGAACATCGGCCAGCTGATGTTTACGGCAAGATAAATCCAAAAGGCCAACGATAGTCCGATGGACATTAAGTCGAAAAAAATTTCCCAGCGGACAGGACGGCAAAAAAGGTCATCATAGGCGCTTTTAACATTTTTTCTTCGGCATTCTTGGGCGTAGTGTTCATAGACAGGTTTTTGACTGACGATGCGGCCGTTTAAAATATCGTCGAGAATATGGAAATATTCCTTTAGATAGTCGCACTCCTTAGCAGAGTGATGTTGAGGGTTGATTTTGCTGTTGCACTTTGGGCAATAGCCGGTAAACTGCATATGAAACAGGTTGGTGTTGACCACATTAAAGAAAAACCACGGCAAATTAAACAAGCAGGTTAAGTTTAGCGGTGCAATAAAAAACCGTGTTGATTCTCGACCGTGGCGCAGTTGGTTTTTGTGAAGGTCGTAATCCAAAAACAGAGAATGATTTTTAAGATAACTGCGGATATGATGTTGCGTCGAAGGGTCAGACAAATCGCCTTTGTCTTTGCCGCTGATGCGGGCGCTAAAGGATAGCTGACGGGTAAATTCCAAAGCTTCGCTTAAGGTAACTTCAGGAAGAACTGCTTTGCAATTTTGGCAGGCCATAATTTGTTCCTGATAGAAAAGCTGACAAGCTCGGCAAAGTTTCATGTGCTTTTTTAAAAGATAATGTTAGGATGTTATGATTAGGTCTAATTTAACACGATGTTGTTAAAAAGCAAAAGAACAATCAATCATTTGGAATAATTTTAAATGACTCCTCTGGCGAATATTTCAAATATAAAAATGGGGTCCGTGATTTCTGCGCTGGCGGCGCTGGGTCTTGTGGGTTTTTGTTTATATCTGATAGGCAGGATTTATTGGGTTTGGTATAAGAAAAATGTTTTGCCTCAAAGAGGTCCGGTAATACAAAAACGCAAGCCAACGCTTTTTGATGTGCGTGAGCTTTTAGCCACAGGCCAAAAGCAAAGGGCAACAAAGGTTTATCGCCAAATTTTTCGTGTTGACCAAAAAGAAGCGCAGGCCGCTGTTGAGGCGCTCGAAAAAAATTTGCGCTCCGCCGATTAGCTAGAGGTTAAAGTTAAAGAGCTTATCGGCATAAGGGCGCAAATGGTTTCTGGATGAATATTTGATAGGTTTTAAAGAAATTTGCGCTCCGCCGATTAGCTAGAGGTTAAAGTTAAAGAGGTTATCGGCAT
>JAYRHV010000270.1:0-2020 GCA_041907165.1 Candidatus Omnitrophota bacterium
ATCAAATCCAAATATTCCGTCGTCCAGTCTTCTTTGGTCGCCGGCTTAACGTGCTTAGAAATTTTACGCGTCGCCGCATCGCCCCGAATCTCAACGCCAGCTTCGGTAAACCGATGCAGCATATTTTTTAAAAATTGTTCAGCGACATTTTTGTGCACCATCATTTTTTCCATCGCGTTGCATGTGCCCGGCCGCTGGACTTTCGCGTTAAAGCAGACTTGCTCTGCCATGGCCAGATCCGCCTGATCGCTGACATAGGTATGACAAACGCCTTTGAAATGTTTTATGACAGGGATACTCGAGTGCTCGGCAACAAAACGAATCAACCCCTCACCGCCGCGAGGGACCACAAGATCAATAAGATCATCACATTTTAAAAGCACTTCAAGGGCTTTACGCTCTTTGACATCGATTAACTGCATCACATCCGTCGGGATGGCACTGTCCTTGAGAGCATCACGGCAAATTTTGAAAATCGCTTCATTAGAATATACAGCTTCTTTGCCGCCTTTTAAAATGACTCCATTACCTGACTTAAGGCACAGCCCTATACAATCAGCGGTCACATTCGGACGCGATTCATAAATAATGGCAACAACGCCAATTGGCACGCGCACTTTTTTGATAAGCAAACCATTGGGCCGCTGTGTGGTGACTAATATCTCGCCGACAGGATCGCGAAGCGACGCGGTATCTTTTAACCCTTGCGCCATCGCGATAATCCGCTTTTCATCCAAAGTCAAACGATCAATGAGCGCCGAAGGATATTTCTGCTTTTGAGCCAGCGCTAAATCTTTTTTGTTTTGCTTAAGTAAAAAATCTTTGTTCGCCAAAATCGCACCGGCCATACTCAGAAGCGCATTGTTTTTATCGCTAACGGTCGCCTGCGCTAAAAAAGAAGAAGCTTTCTTAGCTTTCTGGGCGATTTTACAAATCCGGCTTTTTAATTTTTTGTCCATATTTATTTTCCTTTTGCCCTTTTTTTGCGCAAAGAAATCCAGTGCCGGCGGCCAACAACCTTGCCCTCTTTGGCCACAAAAAACGTCCCCACCTCTTGTCCGTCAACAACACGCGTTAAAACCTCTGGACTCTCCCCGCTGGCGATAACACAAGGAATATTTGCGTGTGTCGCGATCTTAATCGCATTGAGTTTTGCAGTCATGCCGCCTCTGGAAATATTTTGATTCGCCGATCCGCCCGCTAGGCTATGGATCTTTTCGTTAATCTCTTTGACCACTGTAAAATATTTTGTCTGGCCGTTACACTTTTCGTAAAGCCCCTCGACATCCGAGAGCAAAATCAAAAGATCCGCATGGACCAATCCCGCAACGAGTGCCGAAAGTTTGTCATTATCGCCAAACTTGATTTCTTCGGTTGAAATCGTATCGTTTTCATTGATAACCGGAATAACGCCATGAGCTAAAATGGCTTTTAATGTATGGCTGGCATTCATGTAACGCTCACGCGAATCAAAATCGTCCCACGTTAAAAGCACCTGCGCGCATTTGGCTTTGGCTTTTTTAAATAAATCACTATAAGTTTTCATCAGCACCGCCTGCCCGATAGCCGCCAAAGCCTGTAAGGACGAAAGGTCCGTCGGACGGGTTTTAATGCCAAGCTCGCCCATCCCCAAAACAATCGCACCGGAGCTCACCAAAACAACTTCAACGCCTTTAGTATTTAAAGCGCTTATTTCTCCGACGAGCGAACGCAGTTGTGCGGTGCGGGCCTTAAGCGTGTATCCTGCAATCACGCTTGAGCCAACCTTGACGACAACTCTTTTGATAGGACGTGAAAATGTGCGTGTCATGATTTTTTGTTATTCCCAATTCAGGCCACGTGGCCTGAATTTAAGATGCCCCTTGCTTTAACAACTCCCGCAAGCGCTCGACGAGTTTGTCTAAACCTTTATTCTCTAGCGCGGAAATGCTAATGACTTCTTCTTTATATTTGCGTTTAAAACGTTTAAGATTTTCCGCCGCGTCGGGTAAGTCCATTTTGTTGGCGACAATCAAACGAA
>JAYRHV010000271.1:0-4375 GCA_041907165.1 Candidatus Omnitrophota bacterium
AAACCCGCTTCAATAATATCAACGCCCATGCGCTCCAAGGCAAAAGCGATCTGCAGCTTCTCGTCTTTGTTCATCGAAGCTCCCGGCGCCTGCTCTCCGTCGCGCAATGTGGTATCAAAAATTAAAACTTTATCGGTTTTCATAAATATATGACCAATCAAAACTTCTTGTAGTTTACAATATCGAATTTAATTGACTTTTTGACCGGGTGGCGCGTAGGGAGTTCCCTTCACGCGCACAGCGAAAGCGAGCACGTGAAGGGTCCGAAGCGACAGGACCCGGCACAAAATGATTATTTCTTCATCCAGCTCATCAGCCCGCGCAATTTGGCCCCGACTTTTTCTATCGGGTGATTCTCGCCTTCTTGACGCATCTTGATAAAATTCGGCCGGCCGTTTTTGTTTTCGGCCATCCACTCTTTGGCAAATTTGCCGGTTTGAATTTCTTTTAATATCTTTTGCATCTCTTTGCGTGTTTTTTCGGTGATAACACGTTTGCCGCGTGTCACGTCCCCATATTCAGCGGTGTCCGAAACGCGCTTGCGCATCCCTGTAATCCCGCCCTCATAGATCAAATCGACGATGAGTTTTAATTCGTGGCAACATTCAAAATACGCAATTTCCGGCTGATATCCGGCGTTGACCAATGTTTCAAAACCGGCTTTGATCAGTTCACTGGCCCCGCCGCACAAAACCGCCTGCTCGCCAAAAAGGTCAGTCTCTGTCTCTTCTTTAAATGTGGTTTCCAAAACGCCGCCGCGCGTTCCGCCTAAGCCTTTAGCGTAAGCCAAAGCATCTTTTAGCGCATGACCGGAAGCATCCTGAGCTATCGCAACCAAGCAGGGCACACCTTTTCCGGCTTCATATTCCCGGCGAACCAAAGCCCCCGGACCTTTGGGGGCTATCATCCAAACGTCAATATCCGCCGGCGGCTTGATCTGTTTAAAATGAATATTAAAGCCGTGCGAAAAGACCAGCGACTTGCCTTTTTTCATATATTTTTTAATCGACGTCTTGTATATTTCGGCTTGCAAATGGTCCTGCGTCAAAATCACAATGATGTCCGCCTCTTTGGCGGCGTTGGCGACATCCATCGGCTTAAAACCATCTGTGATCGCTTGGCTATAATTGGGCCCCCCCGGACGCTGGGCAACAATCACATTCAGCCCGCTGTCGCGCAAATTAAGCGCCTGACCACGGCCTTGAATACCATACCCGACGATGGCAATCGTGCGATTTTTTAAGTCATCAAGGTTTGCATCTTTATCATAATAAATCTTTGTCATATCCAATCCCCTTCGTTTTTATAAATAAAATTTGAGACATTTTAACATAAACCCGGATTTTTCAATACAAAAATCCGGGTTACAAAAAAAGTACTGGCTAAAGTTTAACTTAAGCAAGAGTTTTCATCAAGGAAAGATATTCATCGATATGGGTATTACTGCGTTTACCGGCTTTTTGCAAATCAATGATATTGATTTCATCATGAAGCACACCGACTGCTTTACCAAATTCTCCCTTACACAGAAGATCTACGGCCACAGCGCCTAAACGGGTCGCCAAAATCCGGTCCCCAGCCACGGGGGTTCCCCCTCGCTGAATATGCCCGAGGACTACATAACGTGTCTCTAGGCCGGTCATCATCGTCAAAGTTTTGGCAACGTCTGCCGCTTTTGCCGCGCCTTCAGCGGTAACGATCATCCAACTTATTTTTCCTTTTTTATTGCCTTCCTCAATCTGCTGGCAGAGGGACTTATAGTCGCAAGCCATTTCGGGAATAATCACAGCCTCCGTCCCTGAACCTAAAGCCACCTGCAAAGCAATATAACCGGATTTATTGCCCATGACTTCAATAACAAAAATCCGCTCCATACTGTGGGCCGTGTCACGGACTTTGTCAATCGCATCCAGCGCGGTATTAATCGCGGTGTGACAGCCGATGGTCTGGTCAGTCCCCATCAAATCATTGTCGATGGTTCCCGGCAAGCCAACGACGGGAAATTGAAATTTTGCGATTAAGTCCATCGCCCCGCGATAAGTGCCGTCGCCGCCAATGGCAACCAGCGCATCGATATTACGTTTCTTGAGTGTTGAAATGGCGATGTCTAAGCCCTCTTGGGTGCGGAATTTTTCACTGCGCGCGGTCTTGATGATCGTGCCGCCGCGGTTAATAATACCCGAAACAGACCGGTGGTTAAGTTCGATGATATCATCGTCGATCAAACCCTGATACCCGCGCATAATGCCGGCAACTTCTAGCCCATGCGAAATGGCTGTCCGCACAACACTGCGGATCGCCGCGTTCATGCCCGGCCCATCGCCGCCGGAGGTCAAAATTCCAATTTTTTTAATGCCCATCTGTATCTCCCTAAATTTCTTACGTTCCCATTTCCCAACTGGAAAGATATTTCTTTTGCTCAGCTGTTAAGACGTCAATCTTGACCCCAATCGCTTTAAGTTTAAGCTCGGCGATTTTTTGGTCAATGTCCTGCGGAACGCTATAAACTTTCTTTTCAAGTTTTTTATAATTCTTGGCCACAAATTCAGAGGCCAAAGCCTGATTGGCAAAACTCATATCCATCACAGACGCCGGATGGCCTTCGGCTGCGGCAAGATTAATCAAACGGCCATCGCCTAAAAGATAAATGTTGCGGCCGTTTTTCAGTGTAAATTCTTCGACGTAATCGCGGATAATGCGGCGAGACTTCGTAATTTCTTCAAGCCCTTTGATGTCAAGCTCAGCATTAAAGTGGCCGGAATTGCTCAAAATGGCCCCTTCTTTCATCGTCTGCATATGCTCCGCGCGGATAACATTGATATCCCCCGTTACGGTCACAAAAAAGTCGCCGACCTTGGCGGCCTCTTTGATCGGCATGACATCATAGCCGTCCATAACTGCTTCCAAAGCTTTTAGAGGATCGACTTCGGTAACAATAACCCGAGCGCCAAGTCCGGCTGCACGCATGGCTACCCCGCGCCCGCACCAGCCGTAACCGCAAACAACAAAATATGATCCGGCGACCAAACGGTTTGTCGCGCGAATAATCCCGTCGAGCGTCGATTGACCTGTTCCATACCGATTGTCAAAAAAGTGTTTGGTCAAAGCATCATTGACTGCGATAATCGGGTACATCAAAAGATTGCTTTTTTCCAAACTCTTAAGACGAATAACGCCCGTCGTTGTTTCTTCAGTTCCGGCATAAATATTTTTTAATAGGTCTTTGCGTTTCTGATGAATTTCCGATACCAAATCAGCACCGTCGTCCATCGTCAGGTTTGGTTGATTGTCCAAAACAGCATTCAGATGGCTGTAATAAGTTTTGGTATCTTCCCCTTTTATGGCAAAGGTTGGAATTCCATAATCCTTGACCAGCGAAGCGGCCACGTCATCCTGCGTTGACAACGGGTTCGATGCGCAAAGAGAAACATCCGCACCGCCTGCCTTTAAAACACGCGCCAAGTTACCGGTTTCCGTCGTCACGTGTAAACATGCGGCGACCTTTAAACCTTTAAGGGGCTTTTCTTTTGTGAAACGCTCCTCGATCAAAGCCAAAACCGGCATATCTTTAAAAGCCCACTCGATACGCAATTTTCCTTTTTTTGCCAGAGCGATATCTTTAACATCAAACTTCATCTGTTTTCCTTTTTTTAAAGTAGGGAACAGGCATGCCTGTTCCCTACAAAACATTAAACCAAAACTTTAGCCTTTCGTGAACTTGGAACCGACGGGAGATTAACACCCTTTTTTAAAACTTCGGCCTTGTTCGTTTTTTCCCACGAAAATTCATCGCGGCCAAAGTGGCCATACGCGGCGGTCTTTTGGTAAATCGGTTTTTGCAAGTCCAGCTCTTTGATGATGCCACGCGGCGTCAAATCAAAGTTTTTGCGCACCAGTTCCGTCAATTTTTCGTCGGCGACATTGCCTGTCCCAAACGTATCGACCATGACACTGACCGGTTCGGCTACACCGATGGCATAACCGATTTGTATCCAGCAGCGTTTGGCTAGTCCGGCCGCTACGATATTTTTGGCCACATAACGAGCCATGTAGGTTGCGCTACGGTCAACTTTTGTGGGATCCTTGCCCGAAAAAGCCCCGCCGCCGTGCGAAACGACCCCACCGTAAGTATCGACTATGATCTTTCGACCGGTCATACCCGTATCCGATTGCGGACCACCGACGACAAATTTACCGGTTTCATTGACGAAATATTTTGTCTTAGCATCCACCATTTTCCCAACAATCGGCATAGCGACAACTTTGATGATTTCATTTTTAGCTTCTTGTGTAATGCGTTTGCCGGTTTTGTCTAAAATCTTTTCCAAATGCTGGCAGGCCAAAACAACCGTGTCAATGCGCTGCGGAATACCGT
>JAYRHV010000272.1:0-9473 GCA_041907165.1 Candidatus Omnitrophota bacterium
AAAATGGTCTTTGAGGCAAAAAGCTAAATTACTGCCTAAAAGTCCGCTGACACCGGTTATTAATAATCTTTTTTTAGGGTTCATGGCAAGAATTATCGGGGAACATCGTCTAAAGACCAACGGGAAGCTTCAATTTCATAATCCTGATGGATCTTCTGCGAGAATTCCCGCAATTGCTCAACGCTTAGCCAATCGCGATTGCCGTCGCTGGTATAGCGAAAACCTTCACTGCAGAGTTTACCGCCGCCTTTTTTGTCAGACGCCAAAAGCCGCCTCTGTTTTAAAAGCGGCTGAATAATATAACATTGTTTAAACTCAACAGCGTTGCGGGCTTCATCTTCGCTGATCAAGGTCTCATGCAATTTTTCGCCGGGACGAATGCCAATAAACTGCAATTTGCATTTTGGCGCAATCGCTTTTGCCAAATCCACAATTTTCATCGAGGGGATCCGGGGGACAAAAATTTCACCGCCTTTGGATGCCGAGAGTGAATTGATCACAAAATGCACCGCCTGATCAAGAGTAATCCAAAACCGTGTCATACGCTCGTCAGTAATCGGCAAAACGCCCAGAGCCGCGCGTTCTTTAAAAAAAGGGATGACGGAGCCTCGGCTGCCTAAAACATTCCCATAGCGGACCACGGCAAACTTTGTTTTCTCCCGGGCACTGTAAATGTTGGCCGCGACAAAAAGTTTATCTGAACATAGCTTGGTTGCGCCATATAGATTAATCGGGTTGGCGGCCTTGTCGGTCGAAAGGGCAATCACTTTTTTAACGTTATTGTCTAAAGCAGCCTCAATGACATTCATGGCCCCCAAGACATTGGTCTTGATATACTCTTCCGGGTTGGCTTCGGCGGCAGGCACCTGTTTGAGGGCAGCCGCGTGAATAACATAGTCGATGTGATCAAAAACACGGGCCAAACGGTTTGCGTCGCGGACATCCCCTAAAACATATTTTAGACATGGATATTTCAGAGGACTAAAAATTTGGGACATTTCAAACTGTTTTAACTCATCACGGCTAAAAATGGTCAACGACTTAGGACGATACTGCGAAAGGACAACTTGGACCATTTTTTTGCCAAAAGAACCGGTGCCGCCGGTAATAAGGATATTTTTGCCGTTTAGCATAAAATTCTTTCTGTTAATTTTTATCCCAAATTTTGCATTACAACCGATTGCGCGACGATCCGTCGCGCACAAAAAAATGAATGCAAAATTTGCCTTCGGTTGCGGTTTAACCGCAAGGATTAACCTAAGCACGTCTCGACAAAGTCGAGACATGCGGCCCTTTGGGCGGATTTTGTTTGGCCAAGCAGGAGCTTGGCTAATACAAAATCCGGGTTTATTATAAAATTTGCCCGTCGGGTGTCAAGCAACAATTCACAACTTTAGACGTTAACTTAATTTATCTTTTGATTACCGGAACTTAATTTTTCTCATTGCAAAAATACACATTTTCAAAAGGAGAAGCCCGTGCCGAAACCGGTGGATATTCGTTGTCCCATAGGTCCGTTCTTTATAGCGGATCGGCAGTTCGATGACTTTAAGATTTAATTTGACCGCGCCAAAAATCAAATCAAAGTCGCCAAAGGGATCAAAGTCACCGAAATATGAACGGTTGGCGGCAATTTGATTGTAATCGGATTTAAATAAAACTTTTGTCCCGCATAGCGTGTCCTTAAAAGGCACTGCCAACAGCCACGAAAAAAATATGCCAAAAAATTTATTGGCCAAAAGATTTAAAAACCGCATCGCTTCTTTTTCCATCGGATAAACCAAACGGCATCCATTGATAAATTCGCCGCGGTTTTCTTTGATCGCCGCATAAAATTTTGGCAAGTCCTCGGGCGCTACCGTTAAATCAGCATCGAGTATCATCAAAACATCTCCCTTGGAATTCGCCAACCCGACTCTGACAGCTTCCCCCTTGCCAGAAGCTGTTTGCTTGATTAACTTAATATTTTTGTCCGGATAGGCTTTGATGACGCGCTTTACTTCCTCATAAGTACCATCCACTGAACCACCTTCAACAAAAATAATCTCTGTGCTGCGGCCCAAAATTGGCAAACGCTTAACGACTTGCTCAATATTTCCCTTTTCATTACGGCAGGCGACCACAACCGACACATCATAGTCCTGTTGTTCATAAAAAACAGGACGAGCAATAATAAAGTGGTTGAGTGTCAACGCGTTAAAAACAGGCAGTTTTGCGACAAAACGATTTAATAAATAGCTTAGGCCCCAAATGTTTTTAGGGAATAAAATCGACCGCTCTATTTTAATCGGTTGATACCCTGTCAAAGCCAAAAAATTACAAACATCATGGTGCGTGATCCAATTTTGATTTCTTTGCGGAATTTTGACATCTGCTTTTTCGGCAAATTTTAAAAGATATTGCCAAAGGACACTATAATATTCAATGATAATACGCGTATGGGCATGACAAAATTTCTTAAGACAAACAAAAAACTGCTGAATGTCATCCAACTCCCCTATAAGACCGGAAAGGACAATGTAATCAAATTTTTCATCGCCCGGAAATTCGTCGATTCTGCCGCAAAAAAACTCAAGTTTGGGATATTTGGCACGAGCAATTTTGACCGTCGCCGGACTTGTGTCGATACCGACACCCTTAGACGGGCTTAAAGCATACAGAAGGTCCCCCGTCGAGCAGCCGACTTCCAAAACTTTTTTGCCCTTGGGAATAAAATATTGATATTCTTTAAAAAGAAGTGCATAGTAATACGAATTTTTCTGGCGATACAGATCACGCTTAAATGCTAAACGGTCATAATGTTGGATGATATCTTTATCCATAATATGGGTCATTGTAATATAAGAACAACTTCACGAGAAAATAAACTTTAAGAAAAAAAATAAACCCCCCTATGTTATAATAACCGCGTTTTAAAGCTATCGACTATGAAAAAAATCACTGAAATTTTCAAATCCCAAGCACGCACTTTCTCTTTTGAGCTTTTTCCGCCCAAGACACAAAACGGGTATGAACAGCTTCTCAAGACAATTGCCGACTTGGCTTTATTAAAGCCGGATTTTATTTCCTGTACTTACGGTGCCGGCGGTGGCAGCCGCGATAAAACATTTGATATCGTCGAGCATATCCAAACACAGCAAAAAATCCCCGGGGTTGCCCACTTGACCTGTGTTTGTCACACCAAGGAAGAGATTAAAAATATTTTAACGCAAATAAAAAGCCGTAATCTTTGCAATGTGCTGGCCCTGCGCGGGGACCCGCCTAAAGATAACCCGACGTGGCAGCCCAAAGATGAAAACTTCAAATATTCCAGCGAACTCTGCCATGCGATACGCCAAACTTTTGGCGATCACTTTAGCATTGGCGTTGCAGGTTTTCCTGAAGGGCATATCCTCTGCCCTGACCGCGACAAAGATGCGCAGTTTTTAAAATTAAAGGTCGATAACGGCGCAGACTATGTGATCACTCAGCTTTTTTTTAATAACCAAGATTATTTTGATTATGTTGCGCGCTTGCGCAGACTCAACGTCAATGCTCGCGTTATTCCGGGGATACTGCCTATCAGTGACTTTAACAGCCTGATTCGTTTTTGCGGCCTTTGCGGGGCGACGGTAAGCGATGAGGTTAAAAAAATCTTTGCGCCCATTGCCGACGATAAAGAAAAAACGTATCACGCCGGTGTCGCCTTTGCCATCAAACAATGCCGTAATTTACTTGACGGCGGTGCGCCGGGCCTGCATTTTTATACTCTTAATAAACTTGAGCCTGTTGCCGAAATCTTAAAGGCAGTGCGAATATTTGCCTCTTAAGAAAACAACATCATCTGGTCATCTTTTCTCTTAGCCAAATTTTTACTCTGCGTTTTATCGTATTCTTTGAGTTCTTCTTTGATATCGGTCAAAAAAATCGAGGGGGCAGATTGATAGATTTGGCCGTAAAGACGCCGACGGGCCGCACTAACTAAATAAAGCTGTTGTTTAGCCCGCGTTACACCCACATAAAAAAGCCTGCGTTCTTCCTGAGGGTCAGCGGTCATTGACGGCAAATCTAAAGGCAGCAAGTTATTTTCACATCCGACTATAAATACAACCGCAAATTCCAGCCCCTTAGCGGCATGCAAAGTCAAAAGCGAAACTTTCTCTGCCTTTTGATCCTCGCTGTGGATATGTTTAAAAGACTTGGTTAACAACTCCTGCGGGTCGTCATAAGTCTTCTCTTGTGAAATTTGATACGGGATGCCGCTTCGGTCCAATGCTTGTTCAAAAAGCGATCGCTGACTGTTAAGACGAAACACGATAGCGATATCACCAAAACTAAATAGCGTTTTATCATCATGGCCAACACGGCCAGAATCTTTTGAAAAAAGACTTGTGCCGCCGACAATTTCTTCGATTTTGTGCACGACATATTCAGCTTCGGCTTTATCTGTCGGGGTTTGCGCAATAACCAAACGTCCTTCCAGATACATTTTGGCTGTCTGCAAGGGAAGAAAAAAATCTGTTTTGTCGCTTAAAATCTGCGATGAGGCTGACAGCAAATTTTGCGCACTTCGATAATTTTCTGACAATGTCAGTTTGGTTGCACCTTTAAAATCCTCAGCAAAAGTCATAAAATATTTCACATCTGACCCGCGAAACCCATAAATCGCTTGGTTAGGATCCCCAATCGCCGTCAAATGCCCACTTTCTCCGACGATAATCTGCAACAAACGCTGCTGGATAGGATTGATATCTTGATATTCATCGACAAAAATAAAAGGATACTGTTGTCTGAGCTTTTGAGCCACAAGGCTCTGGCTGGTTAAAAATTCAACCGACATGAGCAACAAGTCATCAAAATCCAGCCAGCCGTTTTGCCGCATGGCAGAATTGTATTGTTCTGCTTGGGGCAATAAACTTAACGAAAAATTCTTAGCTTTGCGAAGTGAAATCTCCTGAAGATATTCGCGCCGCTGTTTTGTGCTGACTGCTGGCCAAAGCTTTTGGCTTAAATCTTCGATCTGTTGTTGTGAAGCCACCATAAAATCGGCTGGCAAATTGCAAGGAAAATACTCTTTTAAAATTTTTAAACAAAATCCATGGAATGTGGTGCAGACAACAAAGTTTTCGACGTTATCAATGCCTCTAATAAGGCGCTGTTGCATTTGACGTGCGGCTTTATTGGTAAATGTGACGGCGAGGATTTGCTGGGAATCTTTTAAACGACCAATAAAATTTTCGATGCGATGCGTTAAAGTATGCGTCTTGCCCGTGCCGGGCCCTGCCGTGATAAGAAGATATTTACTCTTATCAAGCACAGCCGCCCACTGGGCATCGTTTAAGTCGTTTGGCTTTTGCGGTAAATCCAGTCGATCAGACATCGGTACAAAAATTTTGAACTATTTGCCGATCATCTTATCGAAATCCGCAACAGAAATCGCCGGGTAAGTTGAGAACCCAATGCCGGTTAAGATTGTTAACCCTAAAGACGCTTTCATCGCCGTTAATAAATTGGGGAATTCGGCGGTAATAATGACATCATAGCCTCCCAAAAGCGTGTACATCGAAAGGACCTTGCCGCCTAATTCTTTAATAAGCCCCAAGGACTTATCTGTCCGATTCGCGCTAATATCTCGAACAGCCTCGGAGGAATACTTGCCTAACATCACAAAAGCTTGCATAGATGCTCCTTTCATAAACCTGCGGTTGTAAATTACACAAATAAAGTCAACTGCTCTTTAGGTTCAAAAGGCTTTGAATCGTCAAAAACTTTGATAACCCCATATTCTCCGTCGTACCCGGCCGCAATCTCGACTTTGCCTTCGCGCATACGGCCAATCCCCTCTGCCAGGCGTGATCCGCCAGCCGAGCTAATCTCTCTTAATGGTTTATCGCAGAGAATTGTAATTTCATTGCCCAGCTTATGCAAAAGATCAAAATAAGCTTTTTGTACAGACTGCGTGTTGACCCCGCAGCCTTTTGCATCGGCAATAATTTCCGGCAACGGAATTAAGCTCTGATACGGCCGCCCATTGGGCGATTTTCTGCCTTGCGAATAATCCGATAACTCTTCGACACGGGACATGACCCCGACGACAACCGGCTTGCCGCATTGGGAACAAAGGCCATTATGCTCAATTGTCTCTTTCGGATGAAATCTTACTTTACAACTGCTATGCCCGTCGTAATGGTACTTGCCCTCTTCGGGAAAAAATTCAAGTGTTCCGACCAAACCTTGATCACTGCGGTCTGACAAGGCCCGATAAATCCCTGTATAAGAAAAATCCGTGTCGTATATTGTCGCCTCACGGGCCAACTTTTGGGGTGAATGCGCATCCGAGTTAGAAACCAAAACATACGGGTCTAACTGTCCCAAACGCCAATTCATCATCGGGTCCGACGAAAGCCCTGTCTCGAGAGCAAAAATATGTTTGGAAAGGTCCGCAAAGCAATCGGTCATTTTATCAAACCCGCCTTTTGAACCCAAAGCCGAAAACCACGGTGTCCAAATATGCGCGGGGATCAGATAACTCAAAGGGTCTGATTCTAAAGTAATTTCCAAAAGATCGCGCGAATCCAACCCCAGAATCGGCCGGCCGTCGGAGGCAATATTGCCAATCTTAGAGAGCGCCTGTTGGATCTTCTCTGCCGCCTCAAAGCTAGGCGCAAAAATAAGATTATGGACCTTTCGCACCTTATCCATTCGCTTATAAATATTAGAAATTTCACACGACAAAAGAAAGCGGACTTCGCCTGTGCATTTAACGGGCAATTGCCGCTCTAGGGAGGCTGCGAGCTCTTCTTTAAGTTTAAAAAATCCCGGCTCGGCAGGCACAAGCTTTTGCTTTAGCTCCTTAAGCCACAACGGATGAACAAAATCCCCTGTCCCGACGACATTGATGCCCTTAAGCTGCGCCCACAAATGAAGATATTCGAGATTAAGATTTTTACTGGTCGCGCGCGAATAATGCGAATGGATATGAACGTCAGCGTAAAATTTCATAGAATTATCGATTTTGTATTAATAAAATAAACTGCCAGCCTTAATCAAAAAATATTCGGCAATCCCAATCAAAACCAAGGCGCACAGCCGCTTAATCCAAACCAACCATTTGCCCGATTTAGGTAAACTGGCCATAATCCCGCTAAAGGTCCCCACAAGAATAAGCGAAGTCCCCACGCCATAGGCAAACACAAACACAAGCGAAACGCCGTGGACGATATTTTGTTTTGTCGCGATATAGGCAAGAAGGGTAGCCAAAGCCGGAGCGGTGCAGGGGCCAACAATCAACCCCGACGACATTCCAAATAAAAGTACAGCTAATAAATTTTGCGGCTTAATTTTCTTGTGCGTGCTGACATGAAAGGTCGGCAGATGAATGACATCAAGCATCGCAAAGGCAAAGAATAAAATAACATTAGCAACGAGAATATAAATGAGCGGGCTATTTTGAAGTTGGCCAAAAATCTTTCCCGTCAACGCGGCAAAAACCGCAAAAGCCGAATACGTCAGCGCCATGCCCAAAACATAAACAAGCGAAATCACAAACCCCAACAAACGCGAACCCTTCGTATTTATTGCGGCGATAAAACTGGCCGTCATCGGTAAAACCGGATAAACGCACGGCGTAAAGCTGACAGCCACCCCGCCTAGAAAAACAGCCAGATAATCTACAAATGTCCCAGAGAGAATCATAAAAAACCCTTTCGATATGCTCCATTTTCCACCCAAAAAGGAGAAAATGCAAAGGGTAAATTTTTATTTCCGTAAATAGATTATGAATGTTCGCGGGCTTCGAGAATACGGCGGGTCATTTCTTTTTCATAGAGCATTTGAATGGATTTTAATTCTTTCTGACCCAAAAACTCAACAATGACTTTTTCAATAGCGCACAGACGATTTTGCAAATACTGATACTGTGGCTTGAGCGTTTTCTTTTTCAAATCTAGGTATTTTTTGTTCAAAGCATTTTTTTCTTTGGTGTCCATATATACCCGAAAGTCTGCGACTTTTTGCTGATATTCGACATTGTTTTCGTCATTTTTTAAAAGCAAATCCAAAAGCCGGCGGTCCACCAAGCTTTGTGTAAAATAGCGGTCAATCCGGTCCAGTTCTTCCTTGGTCGTTTTATAGCACCAGATCAAATACCGGCGGACAAGATTTTTTTGATTTATGGTGATTTTCATGACATGTTCTCTTTTGAATAAAATTTGGACATTATTGCTTTTCTTTTAAACTCTTTTTTTCTTTGCCCTTATATAAAAGCTTCCAAGGGTTGCTCTTTAGATCATAGCTCATTTCGTTCAAATTCGTGCTGGCCGTATCTAAACTTTCAAGCATATCGTCGATATGTTTACTGTTAACGGTAAGCCTTTCATTGACATTGGTCGTAATCGAGTTGAGATTCTTGGACGTCACGTGCAAATCCGAAATAATATCGTCGATATCAGCATGATGATTTTGCAAATGGCTTTTGACCTCTTCTGAGATCACAGTCAAATTCTTGGCCAAAACCGACCCTTCTGCCAAAAGTTTTTCCATGCTCGCCGGCTCTTCGCCTACAATAACGGAACCGGGCAACAGAAAACCGCTCTTGCTGTCTTTCATTTCAATGGCCACATACTTTTCACCCATAAAACCCATCATCCGAATGGAAGCCTTGGCATTTTGCGGGATTTTGGCCTCTGACTTAAGCCACAGGGTCAATTCAATTTGTGGGACATCGCCATAGAGAACTTTAACAGCTTCGACACGGCCTTCTTCAAGACCGTTGAGGGTGACAGGCGCATTTTTGGCAAGGCCTTGCACGTCGGAAAACCGGGCTTTGATCATATATCCATCCGGCACAAAACTATAGTTTCCGGTTTTCCACGTCAGGACACCCAAAATCACGATAACCACAGCAACGAGCATTCCAATTTTTGCTTCATTGGTCAATTTCATAACGTTGTACTCCTTATAATATTAACCTTCACCTGCGAAGTTGACGTCCTCAAGATTTTCTGAAAAATTAATCGGGCCCTCAAGACGGCCGTTAATAAATTGTTGAACAATCTCATTCTTCGAGTTCTTAATCTCGTCGGGAGTGCCGATTTGCAAAACTCGTCCCTTATGCAGCATCGCCACACGATCAGCGATGCGAAACACACTTTCCATATTATGGGTCACAACAATTGACGTCAAAAGAAGTTTTTTGTTCAAGTCTAAAATAAGCTTGTCGACAACGGCGCAAACAATCGGGTCGAGTCCAGCCGTCGGCTCATCATAAAAAACCGCCTCCGGATCCATCGAAATTGCGCGGGCTAGACCAACGCGTTTTTTCATTCCACCCGAGAGCATGCTGGGCATCAGGTTTTCAAAGCCCGAAAGTCCGACGAGACTCAGTTTCATTTTAACCAGCATACTGACGATCTTAGGGTCCAAATTGGTGTGTTCACAGAGCGGCAAACTGACGTTTTCTTCAACATTCAAATAATCGAGAAGCGCCGAGGACA
>JAYRHV010000273.1:0-2021 GCA_041907165.1 Candidatus Omnitrophota bacterium
CGGGTCCCCCGCTTTGCGGGACTTACGCTGCCCCTGCGGCACCCTACCGTCCTCGCAAGCTGCGGGCGGCAGGGTACCCGCCTACGGGTCACCCGTTCAGAAATTTTACTGAAGAATTTTGGAAAGAATCTCTACTTATTTCCCCACGCAGGCGAGCATTTCGCTAATGGTGGTAAATTTTTCCCGGGGCTTACCGACAAATTCGCCGCGCTTGATCTCGGCGGCATTGATCTTTTCCCAGTCCTGATAATTAACGAAACGAATTTTCTTCTCTTTGAGAAATTCTTCAAGCTGCCCACGGCTTGGGCACTCGCAACCTTTTAAATTTGTAATATCTACCAAAAGATTGTTAACCGTCTCTTCGCTATCGGGCTTGTTGGTCCCGATAATTCCCGTCGCGCCGCGCTTGATCCAACCGACGGCGTACAAACCGGGCAGAACTTTTCCATTGTCCACCAGCCGCCCGGCCTGATTAGGAAAAATACCTTCCTCTCTGTCAAAAGGCAGGCCCTTAATCGGCACTCCCCAATAACCAACACTGCGAAACATAATTCCGCAATCGATCTCTTCCATCTGGCCGACCCCACGCACGCTCTGATGACCGGCTTTGCCAATCAACTGATTTTGTTCAAGGACCAATTTTTCAAGCCGTCCGGCACCTTCAACGGCAATCGGGCTTTTTAAAAAATGGAAAATTAACTTTTTGGATTTTCCTGCGCCCTTGAGGCTGGAGTATTTTTTTAAAATTTCAAAATTCTTTTTACGCGATGGAAATTCGATATCCTCAAGCTCTTCTTGACTGGAAGCATTAATTTCTAAATATTTCGGATCCATCACAACATCACAATCGACAAGCTCGCCAAATTCGCGGATCACCGCCGGAGTAAACGCTGCCTGCACCGGTCCCCGACGTCCAATGACATGGATCTCTTTTACATGACTTAATGAAAGGACCTCAAGGGCGTGACTGGTAATGTCAGAATTTTTTAATTCATCAACGGTTTTACAAAGGATCCGTGCCACATCCATCGCGACATTGCCCATCCCAACGATGACAGCAGTCGGGTGGGAAAAATCAAAACGCCGGTTTTGATATTCAGGGTGCCCATTGTACCAGCCGACAAATTCGGTTGTGGTATGGCTGCCATAATACGTTTCATTGGGGATACCTAAATGCCGTTCATTCTCAGCGCCGCAGGCAAAAATAATACAGTCATAAAACTTCTTAAGATCACCAACATTGACATCGCGTCCGATATTAATATTCCCATAAAATGTAAAACGTTGATCCCGGGTAATTTTTTCATAAAGCGATATCACGTTTTTGATCTTTGCGTGGTCTGGAGCGACTCCATAACGAACCAAGCCAAAAGGGGCCGGTAACCGCTCATACAAATCAACCTCGAGGGACAATTTTGCTTTAAACAAAGCCTCGGCCGCGTAAAATCCGCTGGGGCCACTGCCAACGATGGCAACGCGCAGCGGCCTATCTGTGCACCCCAAACTTAAACTCATGTAATCTCCTGGAAGAATTGTGTCATTGCGAGGAACCCCGAAGGGGTGACGAAGCAATCCCTGAAAGATTGCCGCGTCGCCCTGAATATTTGAACGGCTCCTCGCAATGACATTAATTATAAATTTCTAATACTATATCCTCAGCTTTTTTACTGTCAAGTTGTTGTTTCCTTGTCACAAAATCTCAAAAGATTCCGTTGACATTAAAAACCATTTTGCTACTCTAGGACGTATTAAATTTAAGTTAAAAATATTTCACAAAAACAACTTCGGGAGTTTTTCATGCAAATTGGCGTCCCACTTGAAAATTTAGGTTCTGAAAAACGTACTGCACTTATTCCGGCATCTGTTGACCGCTTAATCAAAAAAGGCGCACAAGTGACTGTTGAAAAAGGCCTCGGTGCTAGTATTCAACTGACAGATGCGGATTATAGCAAAGCCGGTGCGCAACTAGCGGACCATAAAGAAGTTTTATCGACCAGCGACATTGTCCTTCGTATCCGCAA
>JAYRHV010000274.1:0-6569 GCA_041907165.1 Candidatus Omnitrophota bacterium
GGCTGACGTCTTGCCCGTCTAAAAAAATATTTAATCCCGCCGCAGAGGGCTTTAATTCAATTTTTGTTGCTTTGGCAAGATCCGCTAAAGCTTCGCCGTTTTCCAAATTTACTTTCTTTTCAAGCGCCTTGAGCGTCAACGCGCGATACATCGCCCCTGTGTCTAGATAAGAGATCCCAAGCGCTTTGGCTAATATTTTAGCGACGGTGCTTTTTCCGGCACCGGCCGGTCCGTCGATGGCGATGGTCATAATGTTAGATTTAACTGAGGCTGTCACGTTTGACTTTCGCATTTTTAAATATATTCAGCAGAGTCTTTTGATCGTCGGTACTGATCGCTTTGCGGATCAAAGAAAGATTTTTGGCCACTTCATCAATGGCCTTGATAATGTTCTTTTTATTGCTGACCGCAATGTCTGTCCACATCTGATTTGAAGAACCGGCAATACGTGTTGTATCTTTTAATCCTTGGGCCGCATACGGCAAGAATTCAGAAGGAATGGTTTCCATCAGCGCATAAGCGACGACATGCGGCAAATGGCTGACGTAGCCGAGAATCTTGTCATGTTCATCAGCCGGCATAAATTTGACATGGCTTCCAACCTTAGACCAAAGCAATTTGATCCGTTCCTTGGCAATCCGATGCGTCGTATCCGTCGGGGTCATAATGCAGGTGGCGTTTTGGAACAACTCCGCGCTGGAATGAGAAATCCCAGTCTTTTCCGAACCCGCTAAAGGATGCGACCCGACAAAAAAGACATGGTCCGGCAAATATTTATGTGCCGCAGTAACAATAAGTTGTTTGGAACTTCCGACATCCGTCACAATACACCCTCGGCGCAAATGCGGTCCTATCGACGACAACGTTGCGGCAATAATTCCTACCGGTGCCGCCAAAACAACCAAGTCCGCGTTGGCTACGGCCTTAGCGAGATCGTGATAGCCCTGATCGATGATGCCTTCTTTAAGTGCTGTTGACAATGTCTGCTGCCCGTGGGAGAGTCCGACAATTTCTTTGGCTAAACGTTCGCGGCGCATCGCTTTAGCCAATGACCCGCCGATTAAACCTAAGCCGATAAAGGTGACTTTACGAAAAAGTGTTGGGCGAAGAGGACCAATCATAGTTTTACTTTCTGTAAATTTTATACCCGATTTTCTTAAAAAAATCCTTTAAGCAAAAATCAGGATTTAAAAGGATGCTTTCTAGATCTCACGAGAAACCGCTTGCGCGACCAAACGCAGCTGACCCATGAGCGCTGCAAATTTTGCCGGTTTAAGCGACTGTGCCCCATCCGAGAGTGCTTGTTCCGGATTTGCATGCACTTCAATCATAAGTCCATCGCAGCCAGCGGCAACCCCTGCTTTAGCGGCCGCACCGACAAAATTCCAATACCCTGTCGCATGGCTGGGGTCTACCATCATAGGCAAATGCGTCAACTCTTTGACAACCGCCACAGCGTTAATATCAAGGGTATTGCGCGTCGCTGTTTCAAAAGTGCGGATTCCACGTTCACACAAAATAACATTAAAATTTCCTTTAGAAAGAATATACTCAGCAGACATAAGCAGTTCTTTGATCGTCCCACTTAACCCGCGCTTAAGCATAACCGGCTTGTGCGTCATGCCGACTTCTTTAAGCAGTGAAAAGTTCTGCATATTGCGTGCACCAATTTGATAAACGTCACTATATTTTCCAATCAGCTCAACATCGCGTGCGTCCATAACTTCGGTGACCGTCGCCATACCCGTCGAATGTCCGACGTCCTGCAAATATTTTAAACCTTCTTCCCCTAACCCCTGAAAATCATACGGCGAGGTGCGCGGTTTAAAAGCCCCGCCGCGCAAAACCGTTGCGCCGGCTTTTTGGACTTCTTTAGCCACAGCTAAAAGTGAGCTGTGGCTTTCGATCGAACAGGGACCGGCCATCACAATGATTTTTTTACCGCCGATACAAATATCGTTCTTTAACTTTATGACCGACGATTCCTTTTTAAACTCGCGTGAAACTAACTTGTAAGGCGCCAAGACGGGAATAACGCTTTCAACACCGGGAAAAACTTCCAAAGGTGTGACGCGCAGCACATCTTCCGGCCCGATAAAGCCGATAATGGTACGCTCGACCCCGCGCGAAACATGCGCTTTAAGCCCTAAGGCTTCTGTCTTTTTGATCAAATGCTGCAATTGCTCTTCGGATGCATCTGGTTTAAGAATGACGATCATGTTCTCTCCTTTAACTTTCTATTTTAAAAATTCACAGAACTGAATTTAACGCGGCGATAAACTGCGCGTTTTCCGACGGTGTTCCAATAGATACACGCAAATAATTTTTCAACCCCCAAAACGCCATGTCGCGGACAATCACGCCTTTTTTAAGAAGCGCATTGCACACTTGCGTTGAGTCTTTTTTGACATCCACCAAAATAAAATTCGTTACCGTTTGACTGTAACCTAAACCCATTTTCTTTAATTGCAGATAAATTTTTTTGCGCTCTTGGCTAACCTCACGGCCAATGCGTCGATAATACGCCTTGTCCTGCAAACAGGCAACAGCGGCTGCTTGCGCTATCGAATTGGCATTAAACGGTTCGCGCAAGCGATTTAAAATATCAATGATTTCTTTATCCGCAATCCCGTAACCCAAACGCAAACCCGCCAAGCCATAGAGCTTTGAAAACGTGCGGGTGACGACGATATTTTTATATGTTTTCAAAAGTTTGATGGTGTCCGGATAACTTTTGTCGTCCACAAATTCAAAGTAAGCCTCGTCGATAAAAACCAAAATGTCCGTTCGAATACTTTTTAAAAAATTAACCAATTGCCTTTCATTCACAAAAGTTCCGGCGGGATTATCCGGATTTCCGATAAAAACAATTTTCGTTTTATCCGTAATCGCCGCACGCATCCCATCAAGGTCATAATAAAGATCTTTGAGCGCAATCGCTTTAACAACCGCGCCCTCAAGCCGCGCGGCAATGTCATAAATCAAAAAAGACGGTTTAGCGATAATAACTTCATCGTTTTCGGCAACAAAGGCGCGAATCGCCATCACGATAATTTCATCCGAGCCATTGCCAAAAATCAAATTTTCACCATCAACACCCAAATGTTTGGCCAGCGCTTGACGCAAATAAAAACATCCCCCGTCAGGATAGCGATTCACTGACTTGGCTTCTTTGACCATTGCTTTTAAAACTTTAGGCGATGGTCCATAAGGATTCTCATTGGACGCGAGCTTAATGACTTTTTTTAAGTTAAGCTCACGCTTGACCTCGTCGATCGGTTTGCCCGGTCGATAAGGCTCGACGTCAAAAATACGCTGTTTGGCCATTTGCTTCATATGTCTATTCCATAACCGGATAAGAACCCAGAATCTTTAAATACTTGCACATATCTTCCAATTCGCTTAACGCACGTTTGACACGCAGGTCTTCTTCGTGGCCTTCAAAATCCACAAAGAAATAATAATCCCACGCTTTTTTCTTCGACGGACGCGACTCGATCTTGGTCAAATTGATCCGCTCTTTATAAAACGGCTCAAGCATTTTATACAGTGCGCCGACTTTGTCTTTAATCGAAAACACAATCGACGTGCGATCTTTTCCCGTCGGTTCCGCATCTTCTGGCCCAATAACCAAAAACCGCGTCGTGTTATGCGCCAGATCATGGATGTCAGAAGCCAAACAATTTAATTGATTGTTTTCGCCGGCTTTGACAGACGCAATCGCCGCGGCATTTTTTTCTTTAGCCGCGATTTCAGCCGCCTGTGTTGTTGAAGCGACGGTAATCTGTTGGGCATGCGGCAAATTCCGCGCCAGCCAGTTGCGGCACTGCTCAAAAACCTGCCAGTTCGAATAGACCTTAGTAATTTTTTCTTTAGACACTTTTGACAACAAATTGTGGTTAATTTCCATCAGCTCTTGGCGGCAAATCTTAAGGTCCGACTCGACCAAAAGGTCAAACGTCCACGTGACCGCGCCTTCTGTGGAATTCTCAACGGGGACAACCCCGTAATTGGCCTGTCCACTTTGCACACTTTGAAAAACTTCCCCAATGTCTTTGCACGATTCATAAGTGACCTGTTGACCAAAAATCTTTTGCGCGGCTTCAAAAGTGTAAGCGCCACTTTTGCCCAATGCGGCAATCATCAAAGGTTTTTCTAAAGACAAAGACGCAGACATGATCTCTCGATAAATCGCGGCAATCGCTTGAGAGGGTAAGCTGCCTTTGCTTAGTGCTTTGACGCGGTCTAGGACCTGTTTCTCACGGGCGGGAGAATAAATTTCTTTGCGCTCTTTTGCTTTTTCTTTACCAATCGCAAGACTGACGCTCGCGCGCTCATTTAAAAGAGCGACAATTCTTTCGTCGATCAAATCAATTTTTTTACGGCAGTCCTTTAAACTCATATCGTCCCCTTTTGCGAGTCATCTAAAACTTCACTAAGCCGCGTTGTCTGTTCTTCTGGGGCAATCTCCCCTCGAGAAATATCGTCCATCGCTTGTTTTAATGTTTGCGGTTCTGCTGTTTTAGACACAAGATCTTCTGGCAAAATCTCCTCGACATTCTCTTGTGCTGCGGCAAGATGTTCTTGTATTTGCTGAGGAATTGATGTCGGCTCTGCAGAGAGAATTTCTGTATGCCGGCTTTCTTTGGCCGCCAAAGCCTCTGCTTCGTCAAGCGCACGGCTTGCCTGCAAGGACGCATCTTCTTGAGTCTGAACCGCTGGTTCTTCAGCTTGAATACCAGCGCTAACTTCTGCATTGGCCAAAAGCAAAGAGACATCTTCGAGCTTTGGCAAATCTCTCAAAGATTTAAGACCAAAATATTCCAAAAATAATTTCGAGGTCCCATAAAGAAACGGCCTGCCCGGCACATCTTTTTTCCCGACAATCTTAATCAAGCCCTTGTCCAAAAGGTGCAGGACAACTCCGTCGGAGTTAACCCCTCGCACGACTTCAATGTCCCCGCGCGAGACCGGCTGTTTGTAGGCGACAATCGCCAGCGCTTCCAGCGCCGGACGAGACAATTTTTCGCGCACCTTGGTTTTAAGGAAACTGCGGACAAACGAAACATAGTGGGAACTCGAGAGCATCTGATAGCCGCCGGCAATTTCTACGATGACCATCCCGCGTTGTTTGGTCTCATACTCATCGCGCAACTCTTCTAAGAGCTTGCGTACATCGACTACGCCAACAGCTTCCTGCATCACTTCTGTCAATTGTTCTATGGCAACCGGTTTTTCGCTGATAAAAAGCAGCGCTTCAATAGCCCCTTTTAAATATTCATTAGCTGAAGTGTCCATTACCCGTTTATCCTTTGTTTATAAATTTCATTTAAAAGCTCTTCAACCGACGAGATGCCGCTGGTTCTCTTTAAAGCTTTATCAATCATCTCTTGCGCCTCAGTGCGCTTATACTGCAATTGCAAAAGCACACTAAGCGCTTCCTCTGCCCAACCTAGGGTGGGGGCAGTTGTCTGGGGCAAAAGATTTTGGTCACGGATTAACCCAAATTTTCCAACCTTGCTTTGCAGTTTGGCGACGATTTCTTTGGCCTTTTGCGGGCCTATCCCCGGCAGAGTCTTCAAATAATTGATGTCCCCGTCGCTGATTGCCCGCGAAATTTCAGAGAACGGTTTATTTAAAGCTTTGACCGCCGCGCGCGGGCCTATCCCTGACACCGTAATAATCTGGAGAAAAAAATCTTTTTCGATTTCATTTAAAAATCCAACCAAAACCGGAGTGCCGCTGGACTGAGTAAGTTGAAAATAATGATAGGTCGTAAAAGTGACATTGCCGTTTTGATCTTTATGCTCATTTAAACGCTGCAAGATCGGGGCGGGGACCAAAATTTCATAAGAAATTCCGCCGACACTCAAAAGAGCCGCAAAGTCGTTAATTTGAATAATTTGTCCGGTAATTCTGGATATCATCGTAGCATTTTAGCTGAACACTTACCCTTAAGCTAAATTTATTTCGTTCAAATTAATACCGCTCTAAATGCGCATGCCCCAACGCTAAAGCCAAGGCATCGCTGGCATCGAGCGTAATTTTTTCAGGATTAAATTTCAAAATATGCGCAACCACTTCACGCGTCTGTTCTTTAGAAGCGCTCCCGTTGCCGACTAAGGCTTTTCGTATCCTTTTGACACTTTGCTCGATAAGCCTTAACCCTCTCTGCGCGCACACTAAACAGATGACACCGCGCGCATGGCCCAAAATACAAGCCGTCGTCGGATGCTTATAATGGGCATAAAGCTTTTCTAAAACCATGACCTCGGGAGAATGTTCTAGAACAATGGCATCAAGATTTTTATAAATTTTACTGATCTTTTCAGCAAGAGAACCACTGCCGGCAGGTTCAATGGTCCCTGTCTCTAAAAGACGCACCTGATAGTCTGGCGTCTGTCCTATTTCAATGACTCCATAACCAGTCGCCTTTAACCCCGGGTCCACACCCAAAATTCTCATTCTATTCTTCCGATAATTTTTCCATTTCCTCTTCGGGGATATCAAAATTCGCGTGCACTTCCTGAATGTCCTCGTGCTCTTCTAAAGCTTCCATCAAACTTAAC
>JAYRHV010000275.1:0-2413 GCA_041907165.1 Candidatus Omnitrophota bacterium
ACAGGCGGTCACTAGCTCTTGCATTTCAAGCGCCAAATCATCCGCCGTCCAATTGCTACGCTCAGACTTCAATTGAACAATGACCAACAAAACTTTTTCTAATGATTTCATTTTTTCCTAAATTCTTTTAATATCCGCTGGGCGATATTCTCTGCACTGTCTTTGCTGTCAACGGTCAGCCAGTTAATCCGTTTGTCCTTACGAAACCATGTCAATTGGCGTTTGGCCAAATTGCGCGTGTTTTTTTTAATCAATTCCTTCGCTGTCTCTAGGGTACATTCGCCTTTTAAATACGCCAAAACTTCCCCCACGCCTATGATTCGGCTGGCCGTTAAACTTAATTTTTTCTTTTCAATCGCCGCAACCTCATCGATTAAGCCGTCGGCAAACATTTTCTCGACCCGGCCGTTGATACGGTCATAAAGTTCGTCCCTAGCGCGGTCAAGTCCAAAAACCACAGTCGGATACTGGCCCCACAGACCACAGCGGTTGTTTTGCAACTGTGAAATCGGTATCTTGGTAGCCTCAAAAACTTCGAGAGCACGCACAATACGCCGTGCGTCATTGGCATGGATTTTAGCTGCAGAGCGAGGATCGACTTTTTTTAACTGCTGGTAAAGAACACCTACCCCCTGCGCTGCCGCAAGCGCTTCTAGCTGTTGGCGCAACTTCATATCCGTGGCTTGAGACTCAAAAATTCCGTCCAACAAAACCTGTATGTACATTCCGCTGCCGCCGACAACCAAAGGACTTTTCTTCTTGGCCATGATCGCATCAATGGCTAAACGAGCAAGCTTATTAAACATCGCCACATCAAATTTTTCCTCAACCGAAACGACATCCAAAAGATGATGGGCTACTTGTTTTTGTTCGGATACGGTTGGCTTGCTGTTGGCAATTGAGATCTCGCGATAGACTTGCATCGAGTCGCAGGAAACAATTTCGCAAGGTAAATCACGGGCCAGCGCTAAGGCAACATCCGTTTTCCCAACACCCGTAGCCCCGACTAAAAAAATTATTTTTTGAAAACCTAGTGCACTATTCATTTAATTTTTAAATGTTTACCTTTAGAAAAGGTGCACTCTTGTACTGTGTTTACCCAGCAGGAATTAAGTTAACACAGTACTGATGATCTCAAGGATAGATATGCGTAGGATAGCCTTGTTTACTTAAATGCTCTTGCATACGGTTTGCTTCATTCAAACTTTTTAACTGCCCGACCCGCACGCGATAAAAAACACGGCCGTCGCGGTCTGTTGTTTCGACAAGATAGGCGTACTCGCCTTTCTTTTTTAAATCGTCGGCCAAAGCCAGCGCTTTTGATTGATCAAGAAAAGAACCCACTTGAATAGCAAAATACCTTTTCTCTTCCAAAAGTTGGCGGGCGGTGTGCGCTTCAAGACTTTTTGGAAAATCACGGATAATTTTTTTCAAATACCCTTGCGCCTTGTCCCAGCGCGAAAGCTTTAAGTTAGCGCGGCCAAGCTTTAAATAAATAACACTCAAAAATTCCGAATGCGGCCGTTTAGATAAAAACTGCTCGGACTGCCTTAAGTCTTCTTCAAAATTCCTTTGCATCCCCAGCGAATCAATAATGCCCAGCCACGCCTTGTCATACAAATTATCCGACGAAGCAGAGTGCAACACACCTTCAAACTCGCTGCGGGCTTGCTCATAATGCGCCAAACCCAATTGGCTAATCCCTAGATAATAGCGGACTTGGGCGATCTGCGGGCTGGAAGGATTTTCGGCAATAAAACTCTCAGCTAAAGTTTTTGCGGCTTCAAAGTTTTTGTTCATAATAGCGGTCTCAATATCGCTTTGTGCGGTAAAGCCGCAGAACAAACAAAAGCTCAAAATCAAACCAATATTTAAAAAGATTGGCAAATACAAAAAAGATTTACGCATGAAGACATGATAACAAAAACAGCGCGGTTTATCTATCTGAATTTCATGCTTCTGCGAATTTTTTACTGCTTTTTATCAACTGCCGGGAGCGTTGATGTAACAGGCACTAGGCCCGGGAAAGTGATAGTTTTTAAATAAGATTTCCGTAAATCTTCCATTGGATATCCTTTTTTCGCAAGCTCGTCGAAGATTTGCCCATAACTTTTACGCATAAGTTCACGATATTGGTTAAAATATTCTTGACTGACAAGCGCCATATTTTTGTTAAACTTTTTACCGGCCGGCGATTCATAAAAGTCATTGATTGCTTTAGCATCCTCTGCCGTAAAATATTTCTTAAATGTTTGCATGGATATTTCATCGAACTGTTTGGCTTCAACTTTGCCCGTGACATCAGCGACAATATCTTGCGGGACCTTTTCGGACACCAGACGGGCAGCAAAAAATTTTATATTTTGCTTGAACATTTCCCCGCCGGGAAACCTGAATACGTTCTTTAACGCAT
>JAYRHV010000276.1:0-14197 GCA_041907165.1 Candidatus Omnitrophota bacterium
AATATTCCGTGATTGAGTATGACAAAATCGAAGTGGGAAAGATCGCGGACAAATATTTTAGCCGGGACTATTTAAAGAAAATGGTTTTTTGATGCGACGATGTTGCGTCTTTATATTGATTTTTTGGTTTTTATACGGCACTTGGGCGTTGGCCCAAGAGGATAGGGATGCTTATGAAAATTTATCACGCGATCAACTGATAACGCAAAGATTGGAGTATTTTGAGCATCAGGCGGATTTAAGAGAATTAAAAATTAAAGAAGCGCTTGATGATTTTGAGCAAAGTCAAACTTCGCAGAGTCAAGAATCGACTGCGCGATGGCCCGAAACGCAAAATCCCCCAAAAGAAATTTCCTATAGCCCGACGATGGTTATTCAAGGCAGTGCCCGTTTTGAAGTCGCACACCATATCTATCGGCCTTTAGAGTTTACCAAAATCAAAAATCAGATTTCTCTGACCGCTCGAGGAGAAATCACAGCGGATCTGCGCTATCGGATTTCGGGGAAGACCTATTACGATGCTGCTTACGATATTGGAAATTACTATTCGGATAGTGCGACTTCTGACCAGCGATCAGAGACGCAGCTGCGCGATACGTATATCGATTATTCAGCCGGCCCGTGGGATCTTCGTGTCGGTAAACAGCAGGTTGTTTGGGGAGAGGCGGTCGGTGTTTTTGTCGCGGATGTGGTTAATGCCAAAGATTTAAGGGAATTTATTTTGCCGGATTTTGATAGTATCCGTATTCCTGAGTGGGGAACAAATTTAGAATTTACAGAGGATAATTTTCATTCTGAATTTGTATTCTTACCCGGGCTCGAATTTAATCGATTAGGAGTTAGCGGTTCTGAATTTGCATATGGATTGCCCATTTTAGAAGGAATGCCTTTTACCTATCACGATGCCAAGAAACCAAAAGATAGTCTGGAAAACAGCAAGCTTGGGACACGGTTTAATTATTTATGGGAAGGGTTTGATACCGGCGTTTTTTATTTACACAGTTGGACGCAATCGCCTGTTTTGTATAGAACGATTAATGCAGGCACTTATGATTTTGACCCCCAGTATAAAAGGCTCGACACTTTTGGCGCGACGGTTTCTAAGGAAATTCATGATGTTGTTTTGAAAAGTGATTTTGTTTATACCCATGATGATTATTTCTCAACCTCTGATCCGGCTGACCCCGATGGGGTTACCCAAAGCGGTCGCTTAGAGTATCTGTTAGGTGCAGATTATACTTTTTTTAATAAGATAGACTTTAATGTCCAGTTTATTCAAAATGTTATTTTAAAACATACGGATAGTATGACCAATCTGGATAAATTTAATAATTCTTTTTCAATAAGAATCAACCGCGATTTCTTTAACCGTAAATTAGAGACAGAATTTTTAGCCATTTATGGAATGAATGCCCCAGACTTTCTTTATCAGCCTAAGGTCAAATATAATTTGACGAATAGCCTGCAGGCTTGCGTTGGTGCTGATATTTTTTCTGGGAATTCTTCGGGGAGTTTTGGGTATTTCCATAATAAAAGCCGCTGGTATAGCGAACTTATCTATAAATTTTAGCCCTTCTCTAGATATTATATTATTCCTCAGGCCCTTGCGTATAGTCCGGGCGTATTTTATACTTTCAGCATAGTACAAGGAAAAGGTAAACCATTCGTAAGGATGGGACACAAAACTAAAGGGCCCTCAGCAGTCCTATCGCAAGGGTAGCCAGTTGCCGAAAATTATGCTCTGTGTTCCTATTCTTTATGAAATGTATGAAGAATAGGATTTTTATTTTGGGGCTATTATTATGATAAAAGTTGTTGAAAATTTTTTCCAATTCTTTGGGGTAAACAAATCAATCGAAAGCGCCCAAGTCCTTAAAGAGCATATGGAAAAAGAATCCGGCCGGAATGTTTCTTTTTTGGCTGAAATGCGTCAGGCGACGAGGCTTTCAGTAAGTGTTCCCGTTTCTTATCGGATCAAAGGCTCTCTAGCGGGTTGGCAATCTACTATAAGCCGGGATTACTCCAGCAGCGGTATCCGATTGGTTTTGCTTTCTGTGGTTAAGCCCGGCACAGATATCGAAATGAATATTTCTTTGCCTGAAGTCGACCATGTCATCCATATGTATGGCGTTGTGGTTTGGGTCGCGCAAACTTCTCATCGGCATGCCCAAGAGCGCGTCATTGAGTGCGGGGTTGTTTTTAATAAATTACAAAAAAATACACATAAAGAAAAACTTATTTACTTAATCGCTAATAAGCTTTGTCATTTAGGCATTAGCGCGACCAAACACTTAACGGCTTGCCCTGTTAAGACGCTGGAAGAACTTAAGGCCTGTTATAATATTGTTTATCAGGGCTATGAAGCTCGAGGGTATTGCACTGCGCATTCCAGCCAGATGTATTATCATTATTATTCATTTCTGCCGGAATCCCGCACCTTTTCCTTAAAAGACAAAGATCAAATTCTTGGGACCATTTCTCTTATTGTTGACTCGCCCTGCGGTTTGCCGATGGACAATCTTTTTTCCCGCGAAATTAACCGAATTAGAGCCGACGGTCGCAAATTAGCTGAAGTCAGTTTGTTAGCCATGGCGCATCAGGAGAAAAAGAAAAAGTTTTTTTCGCTGACTAATTTTGAGAAGCAAGCCCAGCTTTTTAGGCTTTTTAAAATCATGTATGAGTATGCGCATCGTGTCATCGGGGTTACGGATTTTGTCATTGGCGTTCATCCCAAACATGAAACATTATATAAATATTTGTTGTTTAGAAATATGGGTTCACCTAAAAGTTATCCAGAGGCCCGAGGCAATCCAGCTTTGCCTTTGCATTTGGACTTGATTAACGCAAAAGAAAATTGCAGCAGTTGTTTGAAAGATTTTTTTGAAGGGCAGTCAACGCCGCTAGAAATATTATCTGAAGGGTTTGTGCCCAATGCGCAAGTAGTCCGTCATTTCCTATGTGAACAGCAGGAAATCTGGCCCAGAATTCCTTTAAAGACGCAACAGTATTTTAAGCAATGTTACCCGGGGCAGATTTTTGACTTGCAGGAGGTTCAAAAAAAGGCAGTGCAAAAATTAAGTTAATTCGGGAGTTATATTGAAAAAATTAAAAGCACAAAATTAGAATATTACTATAATTTTACAACATATTGCGATGCATTGATTTGTGTGTTGTGTATTTTAAATCATGCCCTTGTGCATAGAGGGTAAACATTTTATACTTATCAATGCACTGTTCGATTGGATCAAGGTAAACCATTCGTAAGGATGGGACACAAAGCTAAAGGGTCCCGAGAATAAAAGAGTCGGGATAGCCAGTTGCCGAAGGTCGAAAGATCTTAAAGTCCTATTCTTTATGGATGAGGTAATTAAAGAATAGGACTTCTTTTTTTGTGAAGTAGAAAGACATGAAAATTCTTAAAAATATTTTAAATCATTTTTCCCCAACCAGATCTTATGGCGTTGGTGTTTTGGAAGACAATGTAGAAAGTATCCGCGGAGGTTTTTCGCAGACATTAATTGTGGAAAGACGCCAATCCCCTCGTGTTGAGATAAGCGTTCCAGTTTGGTATCGGATAAAAAATGGATGGTCAAAGTGGCTGCTCGGTAAAAGTGTGGACCATTCTGCCACAGGGATTCGTCTTGCTTTGCCACCCGGTGTCAGGCCCGGGACCGAGCTTAGCTTGCGGATGAAATTACCGGATGCGCCTGTGCCTATTGATATTAAAGGAATTGTTGTTTGGGTTGAGCCCCTTGCAGCGGGTATGCCTACCCCCACAACGGTCGAATGCGGCGTTGCATTTAAAACAATGCGCAACGTCAAGCATAAAGAAAAGCTCGTTTATTTGATCGCCAATAAGCTTTGCAAAATCGGTTTGCAGTTGACAAAAAATCTTATTGCCGCACCGGCCCAATCTTTGGAAGATCTTAAGGAATGTTATCGCATCGTTTATACGGGTTATGTGGGACGCAAGTATTGTGTGCCAAATGAAAGCAAAATGCATTATCATTTTTATTCTTTTTTACCTGAATCCCGCACTTTTACTTTGAAAGAAAAAGATAAGCTGATTGGGACCATTTCGATTGTCGTTGATTCTCCGTGCGGTTTGCCTATGGATAGCTTGTTCTCTCGCGAACTGGACCATCTGCGCACAGATGGCCGTAAACTTGCAGAAGTCAGTTTGCTCTCGGTCGTTCCCGAAGATAAAAAGAAGAAGTTGTTTTCGTTAACAAATCTTGATAAGCAAATTCGTCTTTTTCGTCTTTTTAAAATCATGTATGAATATGCTCGAAATGTTGCGGGAGTCACGGATTTGATTATTGGCGTACACCCTAAACATGAGACGCTTTATAAATATCTTATGTTTAAAGCTATGGGTTCTGCCAAAAGTTATCCCGGCGCTCGCGGTAATCCTGCTTTGCCCCTTCACTTAGACATGAAGGCGGCTGAAGAGAATTGCTCAAATTGCCTGAAGATGTTTTTCTTGTCTGAACCGACCGATATGGAAATTTTTAATAGCGGCTTAAAAATTAATGCAGATATTGTTGAACAATTTTTGTGCCAAGACCCGCAAAGATGGTCGAATATCCCCGTTGCAAGCCAGAAATATTTAAAGCAATGTTACCCCGGCCTTAAAACCCCTTCTCTTAATCCGATTTTTAAGTTTTTCAAGCATTAATCCCTGATTTTGCGTTACAATATAAACATCTAATGTAAAATCCACCTTAATTTCTTTTAAAGTTGGTCCGCGGGTTTATAATTGCATTTCTATGCTCAGGCAACGCTGGTATTATTTTATCTTTGGACTTATTTTATTGACCATAATCATACTGGGCTTTAAACCGGCCGTACTTTTTTTTACCCAGCGGGCATTGAAGAAACAATTATCTGCAGATACATTGAGTATTCAAGAGGTTAGATTAAAGAGTTTAAATGAGATATATTTTTTGGACATTAGCGCTGAAAAAAATGGAGTTTATTTTTTAAAAGTTCATCAGGTTAAATTAGCTTTACGTTTGAAAGAAAATATTTCTGCTCAGTTTTCGAGAAGGATTTTTTTACCGCAAGTTGAGTGTGCGGATCTTCAGATAAACTTTCATTTAAAAGACCTCAAGCTCTCCGGCCGTGTTTCATTTAACGCCGATTTATTTGACCAGAAAATAAACTCGCTGTATCTAGACGTCAGCACTTTCGACTATAAGGCCTTGCACTTAGAAAATCTTCTTCTGTGGGCTGCTAAAGGCAATGAACGCGGGAACCTTACTTTAGAGAAGTTTAAGTATAACAAAGTCAATATAACTGAGCTGCAGAGTTTGGCCCGTATTGAAAATAAGGATCTGCTTTTCGATAATTTGTCTGCTAATTTTCTCAATGGAAATATCCATGGAAGTTTTGTTGTCAGGCCCGATATTTTACCGCAATATCAGGCAAATTTGCAATTTGCCGCAGTCGACTTGAGCCGTTTTGTCGACGAGTTTGAGCTGGCAAATAAATTTACTATAACAGGTAAACTCAGCGGCAATGTCATTTTAAAAGGTCAGGGGGCAGTGGTAAAAGTTTTAAGCGGAGATCTTTTTGCTGATACATTCGGCGGACGGTTGATGATTAAAGATATGAGCTTTTTGAATCACATTGCTTTTCGTGCATCTTTGGATGCTGTGGTGGAAAGTTTGCAGGATTATTACTATAATACCGGCAGTGTAAAATTGTCTTTAGACGATGGGGATTTATTGGCGGATATTCATTTAGACGGAAAACAGGGAAAACGAGATTTTAATATTATTTTGCACCATTAACTTAAAAAAGGATGGATTATGAAAAAAACAATGATAACTTTGATCGGATTAGCGTTTGCTTTAGGGTGTGCGCGCGTCAGCGTGCAGGCACCGAAAGATCCGATTAAAGTGGACATTTCGATGAGGTTAGACATTTATCAGCATATAAAAAATGATATCGATGATATCGAAAATATGGTGACCGGTTCCTCGCCCAAGCCCAAGGCGCAGGGGCCGCAGAGTTTTTTAAATATTTTTGTTTCGCAGGCGTACGCGGCAGAAGATTTAAGCCCCGAAGTCCAAAAGGCGGCGTTGCGCCGTAAAGATCGGCGCGATGAGCTAATTTCGTGGGAAACAAAAGGGGTCATTGGCGAGAATAAGTCCGGTTTGCTTGTGATCCGTTTGTCGGATAAAGCGGATGTTTCAGCAATTGATTTGGTGACGCAAGAAAATCATGACCGCATGGTTATTTACCAGTCTGTCGCCCAAAAAAATGGCAGTTCTCTGGAAGCTGTCCAAAAATTATATGCCAAGCGTTTACAGCAGGACGCGCTTGCCGGAACGCCCATTGAGGTCTTTGACAGCGCCAAGGGTTCGTTTGAGTGGACGATTAAGAAATAACCTGTGCGCTTTTTTGAACCCGAATTTTGCATTAGCCAAGCTCCTGCTTGGCCCATGCAAAATTCGCCCAAAGGGCCGCATCTCTCGACCTTGTCAAGACGTGCTTAGGTTAATCCTTGTCCCTGCGGGACAACCGAAGGCAAATTTTGCATTTTCTTTTTTGTGCGCGACGGATCGTCGCGCAATGGGTTGTAATGCAAAATGTGGGATGAAATTTCATGACGTTTAATTCGTTTCTGTTTTTTTTATTTTTCCCCATTGTAGTCTCGGTTTATTTTGTGATGCCCCACAAATGGCGCTGGGTGTGGTTGCTTTTATCCAGCTGCTATTTTTATATGGCATTTATTCCTGCCTATATCCTGATTTTATTTTTATTAATATTGATCGATTATATCGCTGCCATTGGAATCGAAAAAACCCAAGGCTATCGACGTAAGATCATTTTGTTAGCCAGCATTTTTTCGACGTGTTTAGTGCTTTTTGTTTTTAAATATTTTGATTTTATCAATGCGTCCGCCGCATTCTTTGCCCATTATTTGGGGGTGAACTATCCGATCAAGAACATTTCATTGATACTGCCCTTAGGGCTGTCCTTTCATACTTTCCAAAGCTTAGGGTATGTTATCGATGTCTATCGTGGGAAACAGAAAGTCCAGAGGCATCTGGGTATTTATGCTTTGTATGTGATGTTTTTCCCGCAATTAGTGGCCGGGCCTATTGAGCGCTCTGGGCATATGATGAGCCAATTTTTTGAAAACCACCCCTTTGACGCTGTCCGTGTGAAGAATGGTTTAAAACGGATGCTCTGGGGGCTGTTTCAAAAAGTGGTGATTGCAGACCGGTTGGCTATTGTTGTCAATCATGTTTATGATAAACCTTCAAATTTTGGTTCAGCAAGCTTGATTGTCGCGACGATCTTTTTTGCTTTCCAGATCTATTGCGATTTTTGCGGGTATTCGGATATCGCCATTGGCGCCGCTGAAGTGTTGGGTTTTGATCTGGTCAAAAATTTTGCACGGCCGTATCTGGCTGTGTCGATTGCCGACTTTTGGCATCGCTGGCATATCTCTTTGTCGACGTGGTTTAGAGATTATCTTTATATACCGCTAGGCGGCAATCATGCTCGTCTGTGGCGCTGGCGTTTTAATATCATGTTGACCTTTTTAATCAGCGGACTTTGGCATGGCGCGAATTGGACTTTTGTTGTCTGGGGGGCTATGCATGGGTTTTATTATTTGTTTTCGAAATGGACAGAAGGTTTTCGCCAAAAAATGACCAGCGTGATAGGGTTGGCGCAAAGGCCTCAAGCCCATCAGTTCTTGAAAATTGTTTCGACGTTTGCTTTAGTCACTTTCGCGTGGATTTTTTTTAGGGCCAATACCCTTGCTGACGCCGGCTACATCGTGTCGCATCTTTTTAATTGCTGGACACAGCCGCTTAGCTTTGGGGCAGAAGCGGATAACGCTTTAGGTTTAAACCTTGGCGAATTTATATTTGCGATAAGTTTGATTGTGTTTCTTCTCTGGGTTAATATCGTCGAGCAAAAACAAGATATTCGCGTTTTATTGGCCAAGAATCCGCCTGCGCTACGCTGGGCTGTCTATGTCTTATTTGTTTTAGTGGTCATGAATTTAGGTGTTACCGCTGCGATCCCATTTATTTATTTCCAGTTTTGATATGAAAAAATTTATACTCAATTTAGTTTTATTTATTGTCCTGATTGTATCTCTCCAGATGCTTTTGCCGGTGTCCAAAGATATCCCCAATGAGATAAAGCTCTTGGACGTGTTTATGAAGCTTAAGGCCGACATTATTTATTTTGGCGACAGCACAATCAATTGGGCGGCCAAAGACGATGTGAATCAGGAAAGCATGCCCGGACTCTTGCAGCGGCTTTTGCCGCAAAACCGTGTGGTTAAAATTACGCATGCCTCTTATCAGATGGATGTTTATGAAGCTTATGCAGAGTATATGGTCCGCAGAGAGTATCGCCCAAAAGTTGTGATCATTCCCATTAATTTGCGTAGTTTCTCACCGGAATGGGACTTGCAGCCTTTGTGGCAGTTTGAAAAAGAAAAGCTTACCCTCGCGATGAAAGATACGTTTTGGATGAAATTTTATAAACCGCTTTGTGTTTTTAAATATTTTGAGCCGCGCAGGACACGCTTTGAATATGAGCAGGCCGCTGTTTTTGACGGCGATAATTTCGTTGGGAGAGTCAGGGATTTTGACAATGCTGATTTTAGGATTTTTTCAGATGAAAATATGAAAAAAAAGTTAACCTTCCGGTATATGTATCCTTTGACCGCAGAACATCGCAAGATCAAGTCGCTCTTGCATACGGCAGAGTTGTTTAAGGCGCAGGGGATAGACGCTATTTTTTATATCACGCCTGTTGACTGGCAGACTATACAAAAATATTTAGGCCAAAATTCTACAGCCCGAATTGCCCAGAATGTCGCTGTGATAAAAAATGCTTTAGCTCTCCAACGTCTGGACGTGCTGGACCTTTCGCTAACTTTGTCGACGGAGGATTTTAGCTGGAGGCAAGATGGGCAAGGGCCGTATTATCCCAATGAGCATTTAAAGCTGCGCGGACGGTTGATTGTTGTCAAGAATTTGGTTGAGCAGACGTCTTTAAAGACACTGGTAAAAATGTGAGAGACAAAATTGTGTGTTTACCTTAAAATATAAGCCCTATGAAGCGTCTTTATTTTTTATCCATTGTTTTTGCTTTTATTGCATTAAGTTCTAAGCTCTCTGCCGCCGAAAATACAGATATCCGATATGTGGCCATTGGGGATTCATATTCGATTGGCACCGGCGTTAGTCCTCAAGAAGCATGGCCGGTGCTTTTAACCGACCATTTGCGAAGAGAAGGATTTAATATTTCTCTAATCGCCAACCCCAGCCACAACGGCTGGACTTCAACAGACGCACAAGAGTGGGAGATGGCAATTTTAAGAAAGTCTTCCCCGACATTTGCGACCCTTATGGTCGGAGTTAATGATTGGCTGCAAGATTCGACGCCGGAGCGTTTTCGGGATAATTTTGCTGATCTTTTGGATGATATGCTTTCTGAACTGCCCGCGAATAAAATTTTGGTTGTCAATATTCCGGATTTTTCGGCGACGCTTAAAGGTTCAACGTTTACTCCGGGGCGAAATATTTCGAAGGGTATTGCCGAATTTAATCGAATCATCGGGCAAGTTTGTAAAGAAAAAGCTGTTATGGTTGTTGATATTTATACCGTTTCGCAAAAAATGCGACTGGATCCTTCTCTGACAGCGTCTGATGGGTTGCACCCGTCGCAGAAGGGTCAGCTTCTTTTTGAACAGACGATTTATCCTTTTGCTAAACAAATTTTAATCCCAAATTTTGCAGTACAACACCAAGATGAAATACAAAATTTGCCTTCGGTTGTCCCGTAGGGACAAGGATTAACCCCGCACGTCTCGATTTTGTCGAGACATGCGGCCCTTCGGGCGGATTTTGCTTGGCCAAGCAGGAGCTTGGCTAATGCAAAATCCGGGTTAAAATAAAAGGATTTTATGAAAAAGTTCATTTTTGTTTGTATTCTCATTAGAACGTTATCGTCTTTTGCTTTTGCCGCAGAAGTTAAAGTAATAAAATCCAGCGATGGCTGGCAGCTTTTGAAAGATGGCGAATTATTTTTCATTAGAGGCGTTTGTTATTCGGGCCTTAATGAAATCGGCAAGAGCCAGAATGACAATACGATGCGTGACTGGATGATCGTTGACGATGATCACGACGGACGCATTGATTTGGCGTATCAGACATGGCTGGATGAAAATCGTAATAATAAACAGGATAAAGATGAAAAGCCGATCGGAGATTTTAAGCTGATGAAGACAATGGGGGTCAATACGATACGGCTGTATCATCATGCCAGCAATGACCCGGATGTGCAGGCGATTAATCCCGGCAATTTGCTCTATAGCCATGCGCCTAACAAAAAACTTTTGCGGCAAATATATAAAGAAACTGGACTGATGGTCATGATGGGCGATTTATTAGGCGCTTATACGATCGGTTCTGGCGCCTTATGGAGCCAAGGCACGGATTATCGTGATCCCGGGCAATGCGCCAAGATGATGCGAAGTGTTCGTGACATGGTCATGGAATTTAAAGATGAGCCGTATATTCTTATTTGGGCGCTGGGTAATGAAAATAATCTCGAACAATTTACTCATACGAATGCTGCACGATATCCCATCGAGTATGCGCGTTTTGTTAACTCGGTAGCCAAGTATATTAAGAAGCTTGATCCTGATCATCCGGTGTGTTTGATCAATGGGGAGACCGCAGGTATTGAAGTTTATAAGACATATGCGCCGGACGTGGACATTGTTGGGCTTAATACATATAGGCATTGGCAGGGTTTTAATACGCTTTGGAAAGAAGTGGATGCTAAATTCGGCAAACCGGTTTTGATTAGCGAATATGGGACGATGCATCCGCCGGTTGACCCGACGACAAAAATTCTTAATGAAGAACGTCAAGCGCAAATTCATAAAGATTGCTGGGAAGATATCGCAGCGCATGCTGCGGGGGCAAAAGCTGGCGTCAAGGCTCCGGCCAATTCGCTGGGGGGTTTTATATTTGAATGGGTCGATGGTTGGTGGCAAAGCGGCAACCCCAGCCAGCATGATTTAACCGCTGATGAATGGAATTTTGAGTGGAACGGCCTGTTAAGCCAAGGCAACGGTAAGCACAGTCCACTCATGCGCCAGCCTCGGGAAGTGTATTATATGTATAAAAAGTTGTGGCAAGAGTAAAAAGTGTGTGAGAGCCAATGAAAACGCACACAATTAAAACCTCCGACGGGCAAAAAATTGTTTTTGACCATTATCGGCACGGCCATGACAAGGTTGTCATCCTCGCTCACGGGTTTTTTAACAGCAAAGATGCGCTGCTTCTTAAAGAGTTGGGGCATGCGCTCAATGACCGTTATGATGTCATCATCATGGATTTTCGCGGGCATGGCAAAAGCGGCGGTCTTTTTTATTGGACGAGCAAGGAATATTTGGATCTTGAGGCTGTCTTAGAATACGCTAAGGAAAGTTATGCAAAAGTTGGCGTGGTCGGGTTTTCGCTGGGCGCGGCGACGAGTCTGATTGTCGCTTTCCGAGGAGACTTGATCACCAGCCTTGTCGCTGTCAGCGCTCCGACGGAGTTTGAAAAAATCGAGTATAGGTTCTGGGAATTGAGTTTTGAGACAGACATTATTTACAACTTGATTGGCGAGGGTAAAATCGGAAAAGGCGTTAGGCCGGGACCGTTTTGGCAAAAGAAACATAAGCCCGTTGACCTTGTCGAAAAAATCAAGTGCCCGGTTCTCTACATTCACGGCTTAGAAGATTGGCTCATTAAGCCATGGCACTCAGAAAAGTTATACAAAAAGACAAAGTCGCCTAAGCATTTGGCGATTGTCAAATGCGGCCCGCATGCGGAGTATTTGATTCGCACACATAAGGTTGAAACCGTCGTACTCATTAAGAATTGGTTTAAAGAAACGCTTTGATTTTACATGATATCGTTTGTTTAAATTTTCATACAAGAAATGGAAAAATGTTGGCAAAAGCTTCAGGCGGAAGGAAGTCAAGTGTACGAAAAAATCGTACAGTTGAAAGTGACCGCTAACAGTGTTGTGGTAAAATATTTTTGAATTTCTCAACTTAACATCAAGGAGGCAGGGGATGAAAATTTTAAAAAGTATAGTTATTGTTTTGGTTATCCTTTGCTCGTCGACAGTTTTTGCCGCCACAGATTTGACCAGCACGGTTGCTGACCAGCAATCCGTCGAGGTCACAGTGTATAATTCGAACCTTGGCCTTGTCAAAGACACGCGAAAAATTAAGCTGCCAGAAGGCGACGGGAATATGCAGTTTATGGATGTGGCCGCGTTTATTCAACCTTTTACCGTCGCAATCCGGTCACTGGATGCGCCGCAGGATTTTTCGATTCTCGAACAGAATTATGAATATGATTTGATGAATTCGACGAAGCTTTTGGACAAATATGTCGGCAAAAAGTTAAAACTCATCACGCGCAATCAATTTTCGGATAAAAGTGAAACCGTCGAGGCGGAACTTTTAAGCAATAATGAAGGCCAGATTTATAAAATCGGCAATGAAATTCATATCGGCTATCCGGGCGAAGTAATTTTACCGTCTTTGCCCGAGGACTTGATTGCCAACCCAACCTTGACATGGATGTATGAAAACAAATTCGCCTCACCCCAGAGCATTGAGGTGTCGTATTTGACACAGAATATTTCATGGAAAGCAGATTATATCGTCGTCATTGACAAAAATGATGCAAAAGCGAATGTCAGCGGCTGGGTCACGCTGGACAATAAAAGCGGAGCGACCTATAAAAATGCGAAGCTTAAGCTCGTCGCTGGAGAAGTCAATCGGGTGCAAGATATTTTAAATTATGCAAATGCAGCAGCTATTAAATTTCAGAAGGTTATGGAATCTGACGGCGCAAGAGGTTTTCAAGAACAATCGTTTTTTGAATATCACCTTTATGATTTGCAGCATCCGACGACGATCAAGGATCAACAGACTAAACAGATTCGTCTTTTGGAAGCCAATGATGCCCGTGTCACCAAAATTTTTAAAGTGCAAGGGCAAAATAATTGGTGGTACGGCCCTTACAATGAAACAGGCAAGGTGCCGGTCAATGTGATGCTGAAATTTAAAAATTCAAAAGAAAATCACATGGGTTTTCCGCTTCCCGCCGGGACGATGCGGCTGTATAAGGCGGATGCCAATGACAGTCTTCAATTTATTGGCGAGGATGCGATCAAGCACACGCCCAAAGATGAAGATGTGGATTTAAAAATTGGCGAAGCGTTTGATGTCGTGGCAGAGCGTGTGCAAATGGATTATCAGAATATTAACCGCGGCCATGAGTCCGAGTGGGAAGTAACAATTCGCAATCATAAAGAAGAAGCTATCGCCGTGCAGGTTTTAGAAACGATTCCCGGCGACTGGAAGGTTATAAGCCAATCGCATAAATTTACGAAAGTCGATGCTTTTACCGCGCGTTTTGATGTCGATGTTCCTAAAGATGGAGAAGTCAAAGTCCGCTACCGCGTGCGGATTAAATATTAAACGTGATGTGCACGTTTGTATTATTCCGAATAGTAGGGAACAGGCATGCCTGTTCCCTACAGCAAAAATATCGATGCTAGAAAATAACTTGCACACGGCGTTTATTAATGTAATTTATGCCCAAAAAACTACAGAAGCACATTAGCCGTTTAAAAGCCTGCCGGTTGTGCCCCAAAATGCACGCGCCAGCGGTCAGCGGCGGGCCTGTGCAAAGCCGTGTCATTCTTATCGGTCAGGCGCCCGGGGATAAAGAACCCAAACTGGGCCGTCCGTTTGCATGGACAGCGGGAAAGACATTGTTTAAATGGTTTTATGATGCTTCGGGGTTGACCGAAGCGCAGTTTAGGCAAAAGATTTATTTTGCCGCCGTCTGCCGATGTTTTCCGGGTAAAAAACATAGCGGCGGGGACAGAGTCCCCTCTCTTGAGGAAATTAAAAATTGTTCGCGCTGGTTAAATGCGGAATTAAAGATTTTAAAACCGGCACTGCTTATTCCCGTCGGGAAACTGGCGATCGGCCAGTTTTTGCCGCTAGAAAATCTTGATGCGATGATTGGCCGCAAGTTTTCGATTAAACGCAACGGCATTTTGTACGATGTGATCCCACTGCCGCACCCCTCCGGCGCCTCCCCTTGGCATCGCAAAGAGCCGGGCAAAACTC
>JAYRHV010000277.1:0-2357 GCA_041907165.1 Candidatus Omnitrophota bacterium
AGACACCCCTGATGTCAAGCATATTAAGGAAGGCAATTTTTATTTTGCGTTTAATGCCGACGGGAAGAAAATAAAATTGTTAGACCCTATTGTCGAGGCGGCCGCCATTTTTGGGGATGCGACCGACTTTATCGTCCCTAAGAAGTTTTTGGCCAGTACAAAATTTGTCGTCCCCTCAAGCCAACAAACTGCAAGCCGTACGCCCAGTGCCATGTCCTTTGTGACCCACCATTTAGCCGCAAAGGGTGAATATGAAATTACCTCTGTCATCGGCCAGACGTTTTCTTTGGAAAATTTACATAGCATTGTCAAGACCGCAACACAAAACGGTTATATCGCCAAAAAGTCTGAAGAAAATAAAGTTTTAGTCGAGAGCATTAAGGACTATGCGTTTACCAGCAGCTCTTCGGAGGCTTTGGACAAGTATTGCGGCCAGACTTTTTTGGACAATGTTTTGCGCGGTGGGCTGCCGGTAAGTGTCAATACGACCGACGGGAAAATTGCCTTTAATGTTTACAGCCGCAAGCATGGCGACCCGGAGCGGGATTATAATTATTTTGTCCTGTCTCCCACGTATTTTTCGCAAGGCAACGGAAACTTTCGCGACGTCAACCAAAACCGCCGCAACGACGTGTACTTTAACCCTGACGTCAAAGATGCATCCGTTATTGATTTTTGGAACCTTTTACAGGCCGATGGGTTTAATCCGCTTGTCGTCAAGGGTATGGCCTTTTCTTTGGCAGACCCCGAACATTTAGAAGAACTTTTGCAGGATTTTATCAAAGGCGAATGCGGTCCGTTGCGCGAGCTTTTGCAAAAGAGCTTTGCGCCCGGCGAAGTTTTTAAGTGCATCATGGAAAATGGACTTGCCTTAAAAATTTCTCCTCAAGATTTGTTGGAAAAACTTTTGGCGCATTGCCAGCGTCAGATCACCGCTGACCACGGCGAAGGTTTTTGGTCAGACCATTGGACATACAATTTGGATTTGGTTGAAAGTTATCTGAATATTTATCCGGACCATGCACGGTCTTTGTTGTTGGAAAAAAAAGTTTTTAGTTTTTTTCACAATTCGCACTATCTGGCAAATCGCAGTGAACGCTATATCCTTACCCCCAAAGGTGTTCGCCAGTATCACGCTGTTATCGATGGAAAACACGAAATCCGAGCCCATGAGCGGGGGAATAAACTTCGTATCAATGCCGGGCAAGGTGAGGTTTATCATACCAATTTGTTTGTAAAAATGCTTTGCCAGCTGACGAATAAGGCAGCCAGCTTTGATCCCAGCGGTGTTGGTTTGGAAATGGAAGCGGATAAGCCTAATTGGTATGATTCGCTTAATGGATTGCCGGGACTTTTGGGTTCCTCATTATCCGAGACCCTTGAGCTTAAGCGGCTTTGCCTTTTTGTTTTAAGTCATATCGATAGCTTGCAACTTGAAAATGAAAAGATCCCCTTATTTGTTGAACTTGCGGATTTCATCAAGGAATTAAAGGCCGCTTTTGAAACGGAAAAGGTCCCGCAAGCCTTTTGGCATAAGGCCAATGACGCTAAAGAGCATTATCGCCAGCGTATCCGCATGGGCATCGACGGCCGTGAGGTAGCTGTTGAGGTATCCGAGATCCGTGCGTTTTTAAAAGTGATCAGCGAACGCGCCCGTCATGCACTGGAATTAGCGCGTACCCCCGACGGACTTTTATCGACGTATTTTTATCATGAGGTCATTGATTATGCGCTTTTGGACAAAAAATATAACGGCGCAAATTATGTTTTGCCGGTGTCCTTTAACCGTCATCATTTGCCGCTTTTTTTAGAAGGGCTTGTGCATGCGCTGAAAGTCAGCCGTGATTCTAAACAAGCTTTGCACCTGTATCAGCAGCTGCGTAAAAGCCCGCTGTTTGACAAAAAACTTAAGATGTATAAAGTCAATGCGGACATCTTAAACCAAAGCGAAGAGATCGGGCGCACGCGTATTTTTCCCCGTGGATGGCTCGAGAATGAATCTATTTGGCTGCATATGCAGTATAAATATTTGCTCGAAGTTTTGCGCAGCGGGTTGTATGAGGAATTTTATCAGGACTTTAAACAAGTGCTCGTCCCGTTTTTAAAACCCGCGGTTTATGGCCGCAGTATTTTGGAAAATTCTTCCTTTATTGTCAGCAGCGCCTATGAAGATAAAAATCTCCATGGGCAGGGTTTTGTGGCGCGGCTCTCAGGGAGCACGGCGGAGTTTATGCACATTTGGCTGCAGATGAATATCGGGCCTAAACCGTTTCATTGGGACAACAAAAAGGGGCTGACCTTAACATTTAAACCTGCTTTGGCCGGCTGGCTGTTTACCAAGGAAGCGCGTGAAGTTA
>JAYRHV010000278.1:0-13476 GCA_041907165.1 Candidatus Omnitrophota bacterium
AACTGCGCCCATTAATCAATGATGTTATTCAGGCCCTTGAGGCTTTTAAAGATGTTGATTTGTCCAGCTTAGAGCAATTAAGTGCTCAGATTGGAAGCTTGAAGGCACATCTTGAGACAATCCGTCAAGTTAAATCAAAAGCTGAAGTCGAGTCAGATCGTATCAAGGAAGTATATAACCAAATGAAAACAATAGTAGCTGATATCTCGACGATACGATCAGAATTGGATACGTTAATATCTTTAAGCCGTACTCTAGAGAAAATTGGTTTATTTTCCGGTACGGCAGAAAAATTTGAGCAGGTTGATCAATTGTTAAGTCTCGCCGAGGATGAGCAAATAAAAGCCCTCGTGCAGCAGATTAAGCTTTTTGTCGAGCAAAATTTTAATGGGAATAATATGGCCCCATTAGAATATATTCAAAATATTGAATCCGATATCCAGAATAATTATCAACTGGAAAATTTTGTTTCACAGCTTTTTGGGAATGTGTTTGCCCCACAAGAATTGGGAAATGCACAAGGTATTATGAGAGACATTTTTGAAGGCATATTCCAAGGGTATTCCGCAGAAAGACGGATTCTTTTATTCAATTCTTTATTGGATATTTTTTCTAATGAAAAATCGCGTGGTGAAAATCGTGGGAAGAAAGTGCGGGCCATGCTCGAACAATTAGGCGTCGCCGGTGTAAAAATAGCGCAATATTTGAGCGAACAGCCTCAGCTTTTTGTTGGGGCAGAAGATATCCTCATTGAATTAAAGAATCTCAAAAAAGATGCCACGCCATTTCACAATAAAGCATTGTTTCAGCTGGTGCAGGAAGAAGAATTATCCGATGTCATACTCGAAATTCAGGAGCGCATGCAGGCAGCATCAGTTAAACAAGTAAATGGTGTTTTGTTGCAATCCGGGGCCAAAGCCGCCGGTAAGTTTTTGCGGCCATCAGCAGAAAAATTCTTAAAAGAAGACTTATATGTTGTCGAACAGACGTTAAGAATGCTTAATGCTAAACATCCTGACATCGGCTTGCCCGTTAATATGAGAGAAGATTTGGAGAAGATGATTTTAGATGAATTAAAATTCGAGCTGGAAGCAGCTAATGTTCAACGTTATCGCGAAAATTTAGCTAACCGTTCGACTACACAAAGAAACGGATTTACCTTAAAAGCCCCAGAGATTTTTCATCAGTCCGCCAATGTAATTATCGAAGAATTGGTGCATGGTGTCACCCTAGACGATTTAATATTGCTTAAAACCGATGATTCTGCTTTGACAGGGCAAGAACTTGATAAGAAGAGGGGCCTCGAACAAAAATTAGAAAAGAATTTTACTGCAGCGCAAAGAACGGAATTGTTAAGCTATGACGTTAATCAGATTAAAGATGCAATCATTAGGGAATTTTTTGAACAAGCTTATGGTGAAGGTTTTTATCACGCGGATCTGCACTATGGCAATACGATGGTCACCCCAAACAAAGAGTTATATTTTATTGATTTTGGTTCTGCCGGCAGCGTCGACCAGCAGGATGTACAGCCGTTATTAAATTTATTAATTTCAATAGAGTCGAAAGATGCCAAGGGTGCGGTGGCATTATTAAATCGTTTTTTGGATGTAAAAATAACTGGCAAGAATGAAATAAAGCAAGAGCTGGAACAAGAAATCACATCTGATCGCACGATTGAAATAAAATTAAAGAATATTTTAAGAATGATTAAGCAAAGCCAATTGAAGCCTAATGAAGAATTATTAATGTATTTGAAAGGATTAAGCGCCGTATCCCCGACCTTTGCTGTTTTATCTGTTGCTGATCGAAAGAATTTGGTTGCCTCTTATATGACTTTAGGATCCAAAGCAAGATTTGGCGTAAGGTCGGTGTTAAAGACCTTTGCGCCTAGTCTTAAAAGCAGCAGTTCAATCACCACGCAATCCGCCTCTGCGCCGGTTGTTAGTCCCGCCGCAAAGAATAAAGACTTGGGTGGTATCGATATGAACCAAAAAGCTTTGGATTTGCAAACTTCCGGGGACCAGATCAAGCTCGACATGCCCTTTGACCCGGCGCAATTGAAGAATATTCAAATTGACGGCTTTTCGCCGGTGATTTTACAAATTGTTCCCACCAACCTGCCTCTTTTTATCGGTAAAGCGCAAATCCCGCAATCGCCCTTTAATAAAGGCGGTTAAAAAATACAATACCTATACACTATCCACACGAATAATTTCTTGACAACCGGCAAATCCTTAATAAAATCGAAGTACTAAAATTTTAGTATATTGATACCTTCTCTAATATATAAGTATGAATATTTATAGACTTCTACATAAAAATGCCGAAAGATATGCCAATAAACCGGCACTTATTTTTCATGATCAAACGGTGAGTTTTGGCGATTTGCCGGCCAAAGTTTTTCGTTTAGCCAATGCTTTGCAAAAACTTGGTTTTAAAAAAGGCGATCGGCTGGGTATTTGTCTGCCGAATTGCCCGGAATTTGTCTATTCTTATTTGGCCGGTTTTCTCTGCGGCGGTGTTGTTGTGCCGCTGGACTTTATGCTCAAAACCGACGAAATCACATCTTGTTTGAGCCACGCGCAGGTCAAAATTTTTATCGTTCAAAATCGTCCTGACCTTGAGATAGCCCAAATACAAACCGCTGTTGTGTCCCTTCAACAGGTCATTTTTTTAGATCGTACAGAGTCTCAAAGCAATCCTTTCGACGTTTTGCTTAAACAATCCACAGATCAGGCTTTCAACGTCGAGATAGCCGACGATGACTCGGCACTGATCATGTACACCTCAGGAACAACGGGGAATCCTAAGGGGATATTGCTCACCTATGAGCATCTTAAAGGTTCGCCTGAAGCGATGAAATATTTTGTCGATTTAACCGATCAGGATATTAAGCTTGCCGCGATTCCTTTTAGCCATATCGGGGGGTTTATTTATATTCAGAATTGCTTGGTTTTTGGGATCACCCTTGTGATTATGGACAGGTTTAACCCGTATGAATTTTTGCGGCTTGTCGATGAGCATAAGGTCACGTGTTTTCATATCGTCCCGGCGATGTACACCGCTCTTTTGTCACTTAAACATATTGAAAAGTTTGATCTTTCGACCCTTCGCTGGGTCGTTGTTTTTGGCGCGCCAAGCTCGCCGGAGATTATGGAGAGGTTTCATAAGTTTTGTCCCAACGCGCAGCTTTTAAATGGCTGGGGCATGACCGAGACCTGTCCGCCTAATACCGTGACACCGCTGGGCAGCCGCAATATTGCCAGTGTCGGCAAGCCTTCCCCGTTGTCTGAAATTAAAATTGTCGATGAGAATGACAAGGAAGTTGCTGTCGGTGAAATTGGCGAAATTCTGATCCGCGGCTGGATTGTGATGAAAGAATATTACAAGGACCCTTTGAGTACAGCGCAGGTCAAACGCAACGGCTGGCTTTACACTGGGGATTTGGGCCGCAAGGATACACAAGGGTATCTGTATATCGTCGGGCGCAAAAAAGAAATGATTAAGGTCGCCGGCCAAATTGTTTACGCGCCGGAAGTGGAATCGGTTTTTTATAAGCATGATGCGGTTTTGGACGTGGCGGTGATTGGCGTTTTTGATAATATGCGTGGGGAGGCGGTTAAAGCTTTTGTTGTTCTTAAGGAAAGTTCATCGGTATCGGCAGAAGATCTGCGATATTTTGCTCGTGAACATTTGGCCAATTTTAAAGTTCCGCAATCCATAGAAATCCGCGCGAGTCTTCCCAAGAACCGTACAGGTAAAATTGATAAAGAACTACTTAAACAAGAAGTGACTGTTAAATAAGAAAGACGAAAGGAAACATTATGCAAAATATGCGCAAAGAAATTCATATGACCGGACAAGACTTAATGGGGATGGTGCAGTTGCGCCCGGAAGATTTAGGTTCTTACGCGCTAGTCCCGGGACCCAAGGAGAGACTCGACGCTATTGTTAAAAGGCTGGAGAACCCGATCAAGAATTTTTCTTTCATGGAATACAACATGTATACCGGAAATTTTAACGGCACAAAAGTGACCGCGATCAACGGCGGCCGTTTCGCGGCCGACACCGGGATTACGACCGAGATCTTTTGCAATGCGCAGGCTAAGGTCATGATTCGTATCGGCAGCTGCGGGGCTTTGCGCGAAGACATCAAAGTAGGCGATCTTATTGTCGTTGACAGCACCTTTAGCGGCGAGGGCGTAACACCGTATTATGTTGATAAAGATTTTAAAACGGTTTCGGATAAAAAGTTGTCTGATCAGCTAGTTGCGATTGCGCGCAAAGCCGGCAGCAATGTCCACGTCGGAAAATGCTGGTCTACGGACGCGATTTTACGCGAGACCCGTGAAAATGTCGGTAAAGCGGTCGCTCAAGGCGCGATTGCGGTCGATATGGTCAGCAGTGTTTTCTTGACAATTTGCCAGCTTTATAAAATTCCCGCTGCTGTTATTTTGGCGGTCAGTGATAATGTCATTACCGGCGAGATGGGATTTTTAAATACCGACTATTACATGGCCGAAGGCGCGATGATCAATATCGCTTTTAATTTAATCAAGCAGCTGGAAGCGGCAAAAACAGTAGTTTAAAAAAGACGCTGGACGCTGGACGTTGGTGAAAAGAGATTTTACTAACCACTAATCACCAGCCACCAATCACTATTTATGAAAGAATCACCACTTTTTTGGCCTGCGTATTTGAAAAAGGACGAGCTTTTTGTCCTTGATGAGACGCTTGTGCCAAAGCAGTTGAAATACGTAAAAGTCAAAAATACCGACGAGGCTGTCAAAGTCATCCGGGATATGAAGACGCGGGCTTTCGGACAGTTTTTGGTTGTCTTAAGTACGTTTCTTTTAGAGCTCAACCGCAATCCGCAGTTAAACGGCGAAGAACTGCGTGAAAAGATAGGCGCGATTGCGCATGCGCTAAACAACAGCCGGCCGACTTTTCCGTTTGCGGAGGTGACGGGTGTCGTTGTGCATTGGGCGCAGGCGGCTTTGGATGCCAAATTAGATGTGCGAGCCGCGGTTGAAAAAAATGTGAACGGTTATTTGCAGGGCATTCGTTTTCGCCGTTTAGAGCGTGTTCAAAAAATTGCGGCTAATATCAAAGATGGGGACAGTGTTCTGACGCATTGCAATGTCAGCGGGGAGCTGGCGATGGCCGCTAGCCTTTGCCGTGAGCAAAAAAAAGATGTGCAGTTTTATTGCACCGAAACGCGTCCATATTTTCAAGGGACTAAGCTTACGTATTGGGAATTAAAACAAGCCGGCGCGGATGTGACGTTGGTTGCAGACAATGCCATCGCGACCTTGATGGCGGACAAAATGGTCAATAAAGTCATCGTCGGCTCAGATCGCAATTGTGCCAATGGGGACTTTGCCAACAAGATCGGGACGTATCAGATTGCCGTCTTGGCCCAAGAATTTAAAATCCCATTTTTTGTTTTGACCCAGCCGTCTAAAAAAATTGCCAGCGGCGCGGATATTCCCGTCGAGATCCGTGACGAAAAAGAACTTTTGGAATTTAATGGTAAAAAAGTATTTTCAGGTAAAGTCAAAGGATTATACCCGGGCTTTGATGTTGTCGGGCATGAATATGTCAAAAAAGAGATTGCGCTGAATGTCCACTGAACTTAAAGAGGTTGTGCTTATTCATGGTGTTTTTAGAGCGGATTTTTTTGACCGTTTAAAGAAAAACGTTAAGCACGTTGTTGTCTTAGAAGGCCGGCCCAATCTTAAGGCCAGCCGTGAGTCTTGCGCGCATTTGCAAAAAATAGGTATAACTCCGACGGTTGTGGCAGACAATATGGCGGGGTATCTGTTTTCCAAAGGCCTTGTTTCGCAGGTTTGGCTGGCTTCGCAAGCAAACGATAAAAATGGCGCGATATGTCCGATTGGATCTTTGATTCTCGCTGTTCTAGCAAAAAAACATCAGGTTGCTGTTTTTATTTTTCCCTCTGGCGAAAAATCTAAGCCTTTGGGTAAGCCGGGGGATTTGCAAAAATTTAACGGACAAAATATCGTCAGCGGCAAAGTCAAAGCGTTTGTTCCTTTGATCGAGTGGGTTGATGCAAAATATTTATCAACGGGAGTTGATTATGAACAATGAAATTATCGCAGGACTCAAGCGCGACATTGAAGCGATTGGCCGTTTATTGTGGGAAAAAGATTTGGTGCACGGCTTAAACGGAAATATCAGTACACGCATTGATGAGAAAAACCTTTTGATAACGGCGACAAAGACGTGTCTTGGCCTTTTGCAGGAAAAAGATATTGTCGCACTCGATTTAGAAGGCAATGTGATTGGCGAGGGTCAGGCCTCCAGCGAACGACTTTTGCATACCGCGATTTATAAGGAATTTCCCGACGTGAGCGCAATTTTGCATACGCATACAACGTACACTAATGCATATTTTTTGGAGAATGACAGTTTATCCCCGCGCATTTTTGAATCCAGATTTTATTTAGGGGATGTCGCCTGTGTCCCACAATTTACTCCGGCCGTCTCTGACGTGGGGCCGGTTATCGACGCACTTAAAGCCAATAGCATCGTGGTGCTTAAAAATCACGGCGTTGTGGCGATGGGCAAAGATCTTTTTGATTGTTTTTTGCTGATTCAATGCTTGGAAGATGCGGTTAAAATTGACGCGATCAGCCGTTTGTATCAAAACGGATCATTTCCAAAAACACCGGCTAATGTAAAAAGTGCGCAAGTTTCTTTCTCGCAACAAGAGATGGACCCAAAACTGATTGCGACTACGCGCTCGTCAGCATCTAAAGCATTTAAATTGTTTTCGCCTGAACAGATCAATGAAATTGTCCGGTTGGTTAATTCAGATGTTCATATGAAAGATTTAGGTTCGAAAACACACATGACCATGACTTTGGCCGTTAAACTCAATGAAACCGGCGAACTGTATTGCTTCCATTTTGAGGACGGCAACATCAGCGATGTTGATCAGGACCAAGAAGCGGAGTTTTTGATTTCGGCCTCCGAAAGTGTTTGGCGCGCGGTCTTTAATCGTACGCTCGATCCGTTTGTGGCCACGACACAGAAAAAAATGCATTTGGCCGGCGACTTTGCAAAAATTTCAAAATGGTACGCGCCGTGTAGCCGTATTTTTGAACTCTGGGCGCAGGTGCCGGTGGAGTAAGGGGCTAGGGGTTGGGGGTTAGTGGTTAGTGGTTGGTCGCTTGACGTTGGTGGTTTGAAAAAATGATTGAAATAAATATAGAAAAACAAAGGTATCAGCTTTATTTAAACGGTCAATTTGTGAGTGCCCGTGATGGAAAGTTCTTTGACTGCATTAATCCATCGACGGGGGAAGTGTTTGCCAAGGTCGCGGATGGTAGTATTGATGACATGAAAGATGCCATTGCAGCCGCACGCAGAGCTTTTGACAGTCAAGATTGGTCGGATATAAAGCCCCAAGAGCGCGGTTTGTATTTGGCAAGGATTGCCGAACTGATTAGGGACAATGCCAAGGCCTTAGCAGAGCTCGAAACGATTTCAACAGGCAAGACCCTTAAGCACACGACCTTTATTGACGTGCCGACGTGCGCCGAGACTTTTGAATACTTTAGCAGCGCTGCTCATCTTTTGGCTGGCCATGATAATCCTGTTGCAGCACCGGTTAAAAGTACGACGGTCCACGAACCTTTGGGTGTCGTAGGCTGTATTATCCCGTGGAATTATCCTCTGATTATGGCCGCATGGAAAATTGCGCCCGCTCTTTTAGCGGGTAACTGTGTTGTTTTGAAACCTTCATCCTTAGCCAGTGCTTCCATATTGAAATTAGCACAGATTATTGGGCAAGCGCATTTGCCCAAAGGTGTTTTAAATATCATAACAACCACCGACCATCAGGTCAGCGAAGAACTTATTACAAATCGCGGTGTGGATATGATCAGTTTTACCGGTGGCAGTGAAACAGGAAAATATGTCATGCAGCTTTGTAGCCAGAGCGCCAAAAAAGTTTCACTGGAACTAGGCGGCAAGTCACCGACGATTATTTTTAATGATTGTGATTTAGAAGCCGCTGTTGGAGGGGCGATGTCCGCGATATTTATGAATCAGGGGCAGATGTGTACCGCAGGTTCCAGACTTCTGGTGGATGCAAAAATCGCCGATGCTTTTTTGGAGCTATTGCTTGAGAAAACAAAGAATCTTAAGATCGGCCCTTCGGATAGCTATGAAACAGATTTTGGGCCCTTAATTAGCCAATCGCATCGTGATAAAGTCTTGGCGGCTATTGAAAGCGCGGTCAAAGAGGGTGCTGTGGTTCTTTGTGGCGGAAATATCCCCGCAGCCGACGATTTAAAAAATGGGTATTATTTGGAGCCGACGATTTTGGGCAATGTCAATAATCAGATGGCGGTTGCCCGTGAAGAAATTTTTGGACCGGTTTTAGTGGTCATAAAATTTAGAGAAGAAGAGCAAGCTCTGCATATTGCCAATGATTCGCCTTATGGCTTGGCCGCGTCGGTTTGGACAAAAGATCTCCTTAAGGCCCAGCGCGTTGCAAAAAGATTGCAATGCGGAACTGTTTGGATCAATACCTACGGTGGATTTTATGATGCCGCCTCTTTTGGGGGATATAAACAAAGTGGTTTTGGGCGTGAACTTGGCGTCGAGGGGTTATTAGAGTACACCCAGAGCAAACACATTTGTATTGATGAGACACCCGGGGGGCGGCCGCTGGTGTCGTCATGGTTCTGACTGCAAAGTTTTGGGGCGGTCAAAATATTTTTAATGACAAAAGTTATAACGCAGGTTAAAAAGTTCAAATATCGCTATATAAACGCAACTCAAAAGGAGAAAAATTCATGAAAGTTTTATTTTTGACCCCGCCTTTAAAGGCGTGGGATAGCCACGGGAACCATAAGGCGGCTAATCAGATGCACGCACAACTGGCTGCCTATTTACGCGAAAAAAAGGTCGCGGATGTCGCCGCGCTTGATTGTCGGGCGCTGGATATGACATGGGAGGATATGATTAAAGAAGTCGCTAAAATCAAGCCCGGCTTGGTTTTTGTCGGCGAGCTTTTGCACTCAACCTGCGGGGCGGCGGTTATCGGATTTTTTAACGATGCTTTGCAGATGATCAAAAAATACGACCCGTCGATCAAAACCGCAGCCGGCGGGCTGTGGTATTCGGGGGACTATGACCGGCAAATGCGTTTAAACCCGTGGATCGATTATATCATGATCGGTGAGGCCGAGCTGACGCTTGAAGATTTGCTCAATAACTATAAGGACAAAAAGAAAAATGAACGCGAAATTCCCGGGCTTGTCTCGCGCGCTGCCGACGGGACGATCGTTGTCGGGCCGCATCGCGATCTTATCGCGGACCTTAATACTTTACCGATGCCGGCGTATGATCTTTTTCCAATGGACAAATATGTCGGGCATACTTATTGGAAACCGTTTGCCGAACTGATGACCTCCCGCGGCTGTCCGGGCAAATGCCATTTTTGTTACGAATGGGCTTTGTATGACCCACGCACAGCGACAAAGGATTTTACCTCGTGGCGAGGGCTTAAGGGCAAACGTATCGTCGATGAGTTAGATCTTTTAGAAAAAACGTATGGGATTACGACGGTCGTTTTTCAGGACGATGCGTTTAACACCGACACGCAGGCGATGGTTGAATTTTGTGAAGAAAAACTCCGTCGTGGGAACAAAATCGATTGGGTGTGTTTAGGCCGCGCCGATCAATGGATACTCCAGCAGGATATTTTGCCTTTGATGAAAAAAGCGGGGCTTTTTTTGGCTTTGACCGGGGTTGAGGTCGAGGATGATTTGAGCCTGCATAAAAGCGGCAAAGGGGTCACAATTGCGCAGATTAAAAAGACGGTTGATATTTTGCGTCAAAATGATATCGGCTCCGTCGGAACGGTTCTTATCGGGCTTAAGGAAGACACAGAGGCCAAGATCAAGGAGCGTTTGCGGGTCGCTGATGAGATCGACGCGGATATTTTTGCGCTTGATTATTTGACGCCGGTTCCCAATTCTCCGGACTGGCGCTATGGGATCAAAAAAGGGTGGTTTGACCCTGAAAAAATTGATTTAAAAACGTGGGACTTTCAACACCCTGTTATTCCCACCGACTTTTTGACCGTCGAGGAGGTCGGACGGTTAGGTGCATGGTGTATGAGGGAATATTATTCCAAACCGGAACGCATACACCGTATCTTTTCGAGCAATTACGACGATAAGGTCAAATTGTGCGTTAAAGATTTTATGGCCAATATCGCCAAATGGGAAGCCAATTCACGCACTCCGGCTGTCTCTGGTATTGGCTCTGCAAAATAAGGAGACGGCCATGACAACAACATTTACAAAAATGCCGTGGGATCCCAAAACACAGGTAAAGTTTAACGCGATGATTAGCAAAATCCCGCTTTTTCATCGGGACATTGCCCGCGAAGTCGTTGAAAAAAAAGCGCAGTTAAACGCGCAATCGCGTGGTGCTATTTGCGTTGAAGAAGCGGATATTGTGGATGCTTTTTTTTCAGAAGTCCCTAAAGCTTTTTATAGTTTAATGGTCCGTATCCTAGATGAGGCAGGTTTAAATTATGACAAGCACATTACTGCGCAAGCCCAAAAGTAGTTTTTCGGTCATTCATCAGTTTTTGTTTATTGAAGCGCCGATTGAAGTTGTCTCGGAAGAGTTGATCCGATGGGGCGAGTCCACATGGTGGCCGAAGGATTGCCTGTGGAAATACGTTCGTCAAACTGATGGCGAAATCCGCGTGGGCACAGAGTATTTGATAAAAATCAATAAGCCGTCGGCTGCGGATTGGAGTGCGCAGGTCAGCCAACTTTTACCGAACCGTTTGGTGGAACGCAGTTTTACGAAGGGGCTGTTTAAAGGTTTTGAACGGATCATGCTCGAGGAACGTGCTAACGGGACACGCATTGATTATGAGTTGCATTTTAAAATTCGCGGACTATTAAATATTTTTTTGTGGCCGTTTGTATTGCGCAGCCAGTACACCAATACGATCAAAAAAATATTGACCGCTTTAAAAGATTATTTAATTGTCGAAGCAAAAAAACGGCAAGATGATTGGAAAGAGTCAAAATGAAAATTGCAGTTGTCGGCGCTGGGGCTATTGGATCGGTCGTTGCAGCAGGATTGTTTAAGTCAGGGGAAGATGTTCTTTTGACTGGGCGCGCTGACCAAGTCATGGCCATTAAGCAAAATGGCTTGACGGTCAAACGTCCCGATGGCGATGAAAATTTTCGTTTGCCGGTTGCAGAGTGTTTGGACCGTGAATTTGATTTGGTTATTTTTGCGACCAAAACACAGGATATCGAAGAGGCGTATGCACAAAATGCCAAGTTTTTAGAAAAGCCGCTGGTCTTAGCAACCCAAAACGGTGTGCAGGCGGACAATATATTAAGTCCGCATTTTTTGCCCGAACAGCTCATTAGCAGTATCGTCATGTTTGGCGCAACGTATATCAGTCCCGGGCAGGTGACTTATAATTTCCCCGGCGATTGGATTATCGGAAAACGCTTTGTGATGAATGACAATAAGGTCCATGAAATTGCTGAAATTCTCAAGAAAAGTTTTTCGGTTGTCGTGACTGACAATATTTTGGGAATGAAGTGGCTAAAGCTTTTTGTAAATTTTAACAACTGTATTGCGGCTTTGATCGGCAAATCGATGCAGGAAACTTTTGCGGACATGGATTTTTGCCGGTTAAGCGTTTTGCTTCTCAAGGAAGCTCTGCCGATTGTTGTGGATGCAAAAATTAAGTTGGTGTCTTTGCCGCAATTTCCCCTCGAGCGTATCGTTGGATTAGCCGCGATGCCTCTGGAACAGGCAGCCGGCATAATGAACAAAACGCTTACGAATTTAAGTAAAGAGCCGCTTTATGGTTCTATTTTGCAGAGTATTTTGCGCGGCAAAGTCAGTGAAATCGATTTTATTAACGGCGAAGTCGTATCTATCGCCTCTGCGATGAGACAAGATGCGCCGTTAAATCGTAAAGTGGTTCGCCTAGTGCATACGGTCGAAGAGACAGGCAAGTTTTTTACAGTGGATCAGGTAAAGAAAGAATTTGGTTTTAATGAAGCTAGACGCTAGACGTTAGACGTTGGAAGAAATTTTCCAGCGACTAACGTCCAACGTCTAAGCCACTTATCAATGGAGTTCACATGGCACGAAGAGTTGTTGTTACAGGAATTGGCATTATTTCTCCCAACGGTGTCGGAAAAGAAGCCTGTTGGAAAAGTATGATTGGCGGTATTTCCGCGGTTAAGCGCGTGACGGAGTTTGATGTCTCAGCGTTTAATACCAAGATTGCCGCGCAGGTCCGTGATTTTGATCCGCTTCTTCTGGGATTGACTTGGGAAGAAAGTATGCGCATGGACCGTTATGTGCAGTTTGCTGTTGTCAGCGCGCGTATGGCGCTGGAAGATTCGCATTTGAATTTAGACAAAATTGACCGCCGTCGTATCGGCGTCTCGCTGGCCAATGCGATTTGCGGAACCAAATATATGGAAGAAGAATTTGCCCTCGTCACCGACAGCGGCAAAAATCCGATCAACCCTGCCTTGGTGCGGCCGGACCTTTATGATGCGGCGATGTTTAATACACCGTCGAGCGAGATTAGTGCCAAATATGGCCTTAAGGGTGTTTGTAACACGATTTCAACCGGTTGCACCGCCGGGACCGATTCGGTTGGGTTTTCATTTGAAACAATTGCAGACGGAGAAGCAGATATTATGGTCACCGGTGCGGCCGAGGCTCCCATTACCCCGATCACCTTTGGCGCGTTTGATACGGTCAATGTCCTCTCGACAATGAATGAATTTCCCGAAAAAGCCTCACGTCCGTTTGACGCTAAACGAAACGGCTTTGTCGTTTCTGAAGGGGCGGGGATTCTCGTCCTCGAAGAATTAGAACACGCTAAAAGACGTGGCGCGCGGATTTATTGTGAAGTCGTTGGGTTTGGAACGACCAATAATGCGTTTCATATGACCGATCTTCCACCGGATGGGGATGCGATGGCGGATTGCATTAAGATCGCGATGGACGAGGCCAAAGTTAAACCAGAGGATATTGATTATCTTAATGCGCACGGTTCCTCGACGAGGCAAAACGATGTTTTTGAAACCAGCGCTTACAAAATGGCTTTAGGCGATGCGGCTTATAAAATTCCGATCAGCTCGCTTAAGTCAATGATCGGTCATCCTTTGGCTGGGGCTAATGGTCTGGAGTTGGCTGTTGGCTGTATGATTTTTGAGCGCGACATTTTGCCGCCGACGATCAATCAGGAATTCCCTGATCCGCAATGTGATCTGGATTATATTCCCAATAAAGCGCGGCATCAAAGCGATCAATCTTTTTGACCACTGACCGCCCATGCACAACATTGGACCAAAATTTTCGTTTGTCAATCCCGCTGGGGGTGACTAAACCAATACCAGTGATTGCAACTTTTTCCATTTTTATATC
>JAYRHV010000279.1:0-4550 GCA_041907165.1 Candidatus Omnitrophota bacterium
ATATCTGCAAACAGCCGCACAATATCAATCCCCGGAAAAATCAATAACCCTGATTTTCCGGCCCTTGTAAGAGATAACGATTTCCTTCAATGGCTACAAAGGCAAGCCAAAATAGCCGAAGAGCATCTGCCCAAACGGGAGGACCAAGGACTTTACATGGGCGTCATAACAGCAGCAATAATTTCGGATACACGATTTGGGGATGCCCAAACGACTCAGCAGCTTGATCTTCTTGTTAGCTTAATGCACAAAATAGACAAGACCGCCGCAGACAATTTTGAAAAAAGCATGCTCGCGGCAAAAAACCCTCAAGAAAAACGAACCATACTCAACACGGCTATTTCAGATATTTTTTTTAGACACCCCAAATATTTACCTTACGCGGCCAAAATTTTTGGCATAGACTCACGGACCCCAATGTCTTTGACATCCAAACAGACCGAAAGCGGAAGAATAAGTATCTTTTATGCTCCATCCCCAGAGCCGAATATCCCCAATATCAGCATGATCATTATCTTAAAAAAAGACGGGCAACGCGGCATATTTTCCGCGTCAGAAAATGCGGGGCCTCTGCTATCTTTGTTTGAATCAGCTCAACGACTAGAAACATTTTTATCTGACACTAAAAAAACGAATGTCCCCGGGAGCATGTCCACGCTCCCCGACGGCAATATTGCCCTTAACACTGACTATGTCCTAGCGTTGGGCCGGGCAGAACAAATCCAAAACAATGATTTTACCGGGGCATTTACCCCTGCTATCGCTCATTTTATTCGTAATAATACTCTTGGATCTTCGCAATGGGTTATCGATATGAACAAAGAACAAAACCCTCAAGCTCGAAGGACCATCTTTCTTAATAATCTTAAAACGCTATTAACCGACCCTCAAACAAGAAGCAGCTTTCTCTTGCTTTTTCCTGTCAGCCACTCGCATGATGTAATTGAAATTAACCAAGGGGGAGGGAAAGTCACAATCATTTACGATCCTTTAACCGAGCAAACTACATTTAAAACTTCGGGAATCAGTTTTTCACCTGACCTGACATCTAACTTTACCGGCGATTTGCGGTCTATCGCCAATCTCTTTAATAATCAATTTATGACTGCCAGCGATATCGCACAACTTCTTTTAAATGTCGGCAAAAAGAAATCTCTCGACTCTGAGGAACAAGGATACGCTCTGCAAATATTGGCCACATTGCAATCTCTCCCAGACGGAGAATTTGACATCCAAGACTCCAGAGGGCAGCTTAGTCCCCAAATTAAAAATATTTTAGAAGTGTTTGAGAAAACAGATCAACTAAACAACTTGGTCAGAAGTTTAAAACAAATCGCCATGCTAGAAAGCGGGATAAAAAAAGAAATGTTTATTAATTTTGTTTTTGAGTCATTAAACAAATCTAACCTCGATGCCGTCGCGAATATTCTTAAGATAAAATTACAAAGAAAAGCTGCTCTCAAAAATATTTCGGATGGAGGCGATATCGTCATCGCATATGATTCAAATAACAATAAAAGCACCTTGACTTTTCATTACGGGAATATTGTTATTTTAAACGGTGATTGGCGAAAAACGACCTTGTTCGATAATCTTCCTGATACTCTAAAAATTGAGGCGTACTTAAAAACAGCCGCCCGCAATACTTCCTTGACCCCGGATCAACAAGCGCAATATTTTCAAATCTTAGCTTCACGGCGGCTTTCCAAGGGAATCTTTGAAAGAGACAGTCGCGGAAAATTTAAGCCAGAAGCAGAAATTCTCCTCGAGGATATTTCTCAAATATCTGATAACGAAGTACAAAGAACCTTCAAGACTTTGCTACTCAAAGGCACCCCTAAACAAGCAAGGATCGACATCCTTTATAACCTCATCGTGCCAGCCGTGTTAAAAGCTCAAGGGAATGAAAAATTCATTGAAGACCTCCAAAAGATGCATAAGATCAGATTGCAACCTCTTTTGCCAACTGCCGCTTCTAGCACAATTGTCCACGAATTTATGGACGGCACCCTGACTATCGAAAATTTTCCCTTTACAGACTTAGCCAGCATCACTGCAGCTGCCAACCCTTTTAACGATTTTAAATCCCGCGGTGGTTTATTTAGGCAAACAGATCTCCAGACCATTGAGCCGCTAATATCAGCTCTGTCCCAATCTGATCTGCAAGCGAACCATTTTAGCCGTCTTATTGAAATCGCCACAGAGAATGCCCTCGGGGTAGATGAGCATGGAGCTATTCTAAGAATCCTGCTGACGATTTACACTATGCCAGAAATAGAATTTGGGACAAGCTATAGCAGCCGGGTTAAAGGAATATTGGATATTCTCGGCGAAAATATCCATGGCTCAAAATTAACAAGCGAAACGGAAACAAAAGAAGCCTTTCTTAAAACTGTCGAAGATCGACTGTCTGCAAATCTCTATAAACTCGACGACATTGAAAGGCTTCTAGAAATTAACACCCTTACGGTGGATAAATCAGGTGGCAAAATATTCATCTTCTACAGCAAACGAAATGACCAAAGTAATATTATTGTTCAGACAACAGAGTTGGATGGACGGCAAAAAAGTTCCAAGTCATATACTGTTAAAGGCGATTGGAGAAGTAACGACTATGCCTTCTTTAAGTCTGCCGCTGGATTTAATAATGCGCTTGGCATTGTTGACACAGCGAAAAATTTAAATTCCAAAGAACAATATGCGCTTTTACAAATATTTAATAAAACAACTATCATCCTTTCAGATGAATTTAAATCAGGAGAATATAGCCCTCGCGTTAAATCTATTTTAGCGTTAGTTGATTATAGAACTCCCGAAGCCTTAAGGCTGTCTGAAGTGATCAATAAATTCAATACTGATACTCGAGCAAGACGCCAATTATTTTCTGAACTAGTGCCCACGCTGCTGATCGAAAACCCAAAGACATTGCCAAAGATTGCTGCTGCGCTGGATGTCCCCATCGCGAGCGCTAGCGTGGCAGAGACATCAAGATCTTCAAGTACGGTTAAGAAATCCGTCGGGGGGATAGACTTTAATCCATCTTTTCTCGATTTGCAAATCAAACGCGACGGCAAAGGGGTACCTCTTATCTTGCCGATGCAAAACATTGACTCTATTCATATTGAAGGCCTTTATCCAATTATCATTAACATCGCACCGGCTAGAATTGAAAACTTGCCTTTTTTAACTAAAACAAATAAGAACCCTCTGGCCTCATAGAAGCCCTCCACGCCCGTCCCAGACTCTTCACCTTGCATTATACAATTTAATATGGCATCATATTAATAGCGGCAATTTGTCTTTTTTGTTCCTGACAATCAGATCTCGCAAACAAGACTAATGTTATGGCAATAAAAATCTTAAATGCCAAGAACACTGCGCTGTTGCGCAAAATAGTTAGCTCTATTGTCGCGTCGATTTTTACCTTTGTTATGACAGTGTCTTCGACTGCGCCTCTTCGAGCGCAATACGTAACAACACTGCCTAAACCGGGAGAAATGGTCCTTTTAAGCCCCAAGTTTGAACCAGCCCTCCTCAAGGGGCTGACCATAAACCCAAACAATCCTTTGCAATTCGACTTTTTAGTCAGCAGCGGCGAAACAAAACTGCCAAAGCCGCAAATCGAGCAAGAAAGCCAAAAACTTGTCAAATACTTCCTTTCGGCAATGACCATCCCCGATGATGAATCTTGGGTCAACCTTTCTCCGTATGAAAGTGACCGTATTATCCCTGACCTTTTAGCTTCAACCGAAATGGGCAAAGTAATGCTCGAGCAAGATTACCTGCTTAAGCAACTTTCTTCATCTCTGACAAACCCCCAAAAAGAACTGGGCAAAAAGTTTTGGGAAACAGTTTACAAGCGGGCCTTTGAAAAATACGGCGCAACTGAAGTGCCGATGAATACCTTTAATAAAGTTTGGATCGTGCCGGCGAAAGCTGTTGTTTTTGAACAAAACGGATCTGCCTTTATCGGCAATAGCCGTTTAAAAGTCATGCTCGCCGAAGATTATTTGGCGCTTCAAAAATCGCTGGGAAAAAATGCCTCGAACGTGGAAAAAACTCCTGTCTTGAGCGAAACGCAAAAATCCAATATTTCCGCGCTCTGCTCTCAAATTGTCAAAGAGCTTATTATTCCTGAGCTGGAAAAAGAAGTCAATGAAGGCAAAAACTTCGCCCCAGTGCGCCAAATTTACAACTCTGTTATCCTTGCCGCATGGTACAAAAAGACGCTTAAAGAAACGCTCTTGGGCAAAATCTATGCCGACAAAGGCAAAATCAAAGGCGTCGATATTCCAGAAAAAGATATCAAACAAAAAATCTACGACCGCTACGTGGACGCTTTTCGGCGGGGAGTTTACAACCTTATTGAGGAAGACATTGACCCTTCCTCACAAGAGCTTGTCCCGCGCAAATATTTTTCGGGTGGGGTTACTTTACAGAAAACAGCCTCTAGCGTTTTAGATATAATCAAACCTGATATTACTTTGCTTGATAATAAGCAACTACAAGCCCTTACGAAATTTGTTGACGGTTTTCTTGCATTGCCGGGA
>JAYRHV010000280.1:0-12243 GCA_041907165.1 Candidatus Omnitrophota bacterium
TAGAAAAACATTACCCTGCACAAAAGGTGAAGTATTGATGACTCCGGGTATTTGGCTAAGGATCTTTTGAACGCTGGCAAAATCGCTGATACCCGTTTCTTTTTCGACGACAATATGCGGAGTGGCCCCAATAATTTTTTCGCGCAAATTATTGCCAAAACCGGTCATAACCCCTGTCACGACGATCAGCGCCATAACGCCGACGGCAACCCCGGCAATAGAAATAAAATGCAAGAAGCCCAAAAATCCGCCCTTGCTGGATGACATATACCGGTAGCTGATCCAATTTTCGTAATTCATATTTTCCTATTTAAGAATTATCTATGGGGTCTTTAGTCAAATCTTTCGGCTCAATGAACGGTCTCTGGTTGATGTCCCGCCTAAAGGCGGGAGAAATTCAGAGCTTAAGTTCAATTCGCCTACAGACTTGACTAAAGCCCCACTTATTTTCTAAGCATTCTTTAAAGCATCTGTTTTTTCATCTGATGCAGCCAGCGGCTTTAACAGCGGGAACAAAATCACTTCCCGTATCGTCGGAGAATCGGTCAAAAGCATAATCAACCGGTCAATGCCGATGCCCAGTCCTCCGGCCGGCGGCATCCCGTATTCCAGCGCGTGGATAAAATCTTCGTCAATATTGCGCGATCCCGTCTCGGTGTCGTCGGTCAAATCTTCCAACAGCCGCAGCTTTTGCTCCTGCGGATCATTGAGCTCCGAGTAGGCATTGCCGACCTCAAGGCCGGCCACAAAACATTCAAAACGCTCGGAAATAAACGGATTGTCTTTTTTTGTTTTGGCCAATGGACAGAGAAACGTAAAATAATCGGTAAAGAAAACCGGATTGACCGTCGCATCTTCGTCCAAAATATCTTCAACGATTTTCATGACCGCCGAGCGGGTCAAGGTCTCGATTTTGCCGCGTCCGCCTTTGGCCTTGACCTTGTCTAACATTGTCTTGGCATCGTCGTCGGGATTAATGTCAAATTTGTCTTTGATCATTTTGGCAAAAGACCGGCGCTCCCACGGCGGGGTAAAATCAATTTCCTTGCCCTGATAAGCGACTTTGTAAGAGCCGGTCAAAAGCTTCGCACTTTCGCTAATCAAGCCTTCCATCAAATCCATCATATCGTTAAAGTCCCCGTAGGACTGATAGGCTTCAAGCATCGTAAACTCAGGGTTGTGACGGGTCGAAATCCCTTCATTGCGAAAATTACGGTTTATTTCATAGACCCGCTCAAAACCACCGACGAGAAGGCGTTTCAAATAAAGTTCAGGGGCGATACGCAAATACACGTCCATATCATACGCATTGTGCTTGGAAACAAACGGCCGGCCGCGGGCGCCTCCGGCCTGCTGCTGAAGCATCGGAGTTTCAACCTCTAAAAAGCCGCGGGTGTCCAGATAGTTGCGGATAAAAGAAATCAGCTTCGTGCGCTTGAGGAAAATTTCGCGGACGTTTGCGTTGGCAATCATGTCCACATAACGCTGTCGGTAACGGACCTCAACGTCCTTTAGGCCGTGCCATTTCTCCGGCAAAGTCATCAGCGACTTAGACAGCACCGTGATCTTGGAAACCTTAACCGTTTCTTGGCCGGTCTTAGTTTTAAACAAAACCCCGTCGACACCGATGATGTCTCCGATGTCCAGACTGCCAATAATCGCGACACCCTGTTGGCCGATTGTGCCCAAATTCATATAGAGCTGGATCTTTGAGGTCTGGTCGGCAAGATCCATAAAAATTGCTTTGCCGTGGGCGCGGTTGGCCAAAATGCGTCCTGCCAGTATGACCGGCGTCTCTTCGACAAAATTTTTAAGCGCCTCTGCAATCGAGTGACTCGGCACAAAGCGCCGACCGTAAGGCTCAAGCCCGAGGCTCAAAAGCTTGTTGAGTTTTTCAATTCTAACTTGCTTAATTTCATCAACTTCCATAAGAAATATTTCCTTTTCCCGTCGAAAATGGTCATAAAAATAATAAAGGGATTATATAGAAAAGTGGTGGGAAAGTCAAACGGCGCTAAATTCTTTCCTTTTCCCAAAACAGGAAATAAAAAGGACATCGTAAAAAAATAAATTAATACGCTCTAAAAGCCGACTGGACACAATAGCCGTCCTGTACTTTTATGCCACACCAAACCGCCGACGAAGTTTCCAAGTGATAGCCCCAGCGCCAAACAAAAACAAAGTGCTGCTGACTGGCTCTGGGGTCACAACAACCTCACGAGCCGCGTGAGAAATAAACGCCTTGTCCTTCATTGCTAATTGAAAAGCCGCAAAAGCTTCAGCTGAAGAATCGAGCCGCCAGTCTTTTTCCTTATTAACATCAAACCAATAAAACGCCTGTATCCGCTGGTAGTCCGTCTGCATTTTAGCAAAAGCGTCCTTGATCCACGCGGGCTTGCCAGCAAACTCGGCTGCAGCAACCTCGGCGAGCATAAACGGCTTGTCACCAAAAATCTCCGGATGATCCGCAAGATTATGATAAATACCTTTGAAGGTCAGGTCAAAAGTACTCGCGCTGTTTAAAGCGTATCCATCGATGCCCAACCAATCAACATATTCTTTGCCCGGAAAATATTTAGCCAACAAATTCACACCGTACGGCGCCTGATTAGGTGACCAGACAAATTCTAGCTTAGGAGCCAGTGGTTTCATAAGATCATAGACATGTCGAAAAGCTCCCGTATATTGCGCAGGCTGATCCTGCCAAGAATACCAGCCGTTTGTTGCAGGATTATCGTCTTGAATCATTTCATGACCATAACGCAGACGTGTCGTTGAACCATAACTGTTAAGGTCAATCGCTAAACTACGCAAATAATTGTCATAACGGCCATTAGCGATATCTTGTTGAGAAGCCCAAGGTTCCAAGGTAACCATGGGTATAATATTGGTTTTATATCCGTCATGGTAATTCATAGAAGTATTTAGATAATTGATAGGTATGCTCGGTTGATAGCTACTGTTAAACGCTAGGTACCAATTAAATGTACTGATATTCTTTCCCAAGCTGCCTTCAAAAGCCCGAATCGTTTCTGCCTTGGGGACATCACCGATAGAATCAAAAGCCGCAATCCCAATCTCAATAGCAGCAGAAGCCGGACTTACAAAAAGCAAAGGATACAAAAGAAAACAAATAACTCTTTTCATTTTCGCCTCCATTTTGTTTTTGTATTATTTAGAAGATTTGAAGAAAAACAGAGCAGAATTTTTTGTTGATGAAACTCGATGCTTTCGATCAGATCAAATTCCCAATACACAAGATTTCAAACAGCGACGATGCAGATTCCAGATTTGTTGGCGAGTTTAATACAAGCGTCTCGGTCGATGATCAGTGTTTTGCTCGCTTCAACGGCCAGACACTTGGCCTTGACCGCCACCATATTTTGTAAAGTGCGAAGCCCGACGACAGGAATGTCAAAACGCAAGTCCTGATCAGGCTTGCTCATCTTAACAACCACGGCCCCCTCACGCGCAATCTTCCCACCCCGGCGGATACAGCGGTCCGTGCCTTCCATCGCTTCGATGGCGACAATTGCCTTTTCTTTAATGACTACCGTTTGTCCCACGTCTAAACCTCCCATGGCCTTGGCAATCGTACGTCCAAAAGCAATATCTTCAGATTCAACGGACGTCGGGCCTCGCGCCGTCAGAGTCCCGGAAGGCGCCAAATAACTTTTTAGCAAAAATGTTGAATCCAAAAGATCTAACCCATGCGTTTTAAGTTTATCCGCGACCGCACGAAAAATCGTGTCCGCCTTGCGGTCTTCTAAAGCTTGGATCAGATCCTTGTATTCGTCATTTAACAAAAGCGTTTTGTCAAAAAGATTTTTGGGGTTGACCTGTCCAGCCATAATGACATGGGCAACGCCTCGGTCTTTAAAATATGAAAAAAGCTTTTTTAACTCGCCGACTTTAAACCAAACGATTTCATCGACAAAAAGTTTAAGAAAAACTGACGTGTCACCGACAATGGCCGCGGCAACAATTTTAAGATTTTGCCGTCGGGCTTCGCGGGCAAAAAGAATTGGGAATTTGCCGTTTCCGGCGATAAGGCCTAAGGTGTCCATTATTTTTATGCGCAAAGTCCGCGCTTACTGGTCTTGGCAAAAAAAATCAAATGCTCAACTTCAGGACACGGCGGGACATCTTTGATAATTTGCTCAATAGCGTGCGTTTTCGTCAGCCCGCTGTGAAAAAGGATTTTAAAAGCAGTCTTCAGTGACGCAACCGATGCCGCCGGTACCTTCGCCCGCTGTAAGCCTATCGTGTTGAGCTTATACACTTTGGCCGGATGCCCGTCGCACATTGAGAACGGCGGAATGTCTTGTACGACTTTTGAACACCCTCCCACAATCGATAAGCGCCCCAAACGGACAAACTGATGCACGGCACTTAAACCCCCTAAGATCGCCCCATCCTCTAAGGTCACGTGCCCGGCGATCGTCCCGACATTCGCCAAAATGCAATTGTTGCCGACTAAACAATCATGCGCCACATGCGTATTAGCCATAAAAAGATTGCCGTCACCAACAACGGTTTTTCGCCCGCCGTCTATTGTCCCAGTATTCATTGTCACATATTCGCGAATGACATTATTATCACCAATAATAAGCTCGACATCATCGCTTTCACTGTATTTTTTGTCCTGCGGACAAGATCCAACGATAGCCCCTGTAAAAATCTGGCAATTCTTTCCGATTGTCGTTCTTCCGTCTAAAACACAGTGATTCCCGATACGGCATCCGTCAGCGACAATAACCTTTGGGCCAATTACCGAATACGGCCCGACAGAAACGTCCTGCCCTAATTTAGCCAAAGGGTCAATGACCGCAGTTTTATGTATTTTTAATATTTCCATGTCAGACTTGCTTTAAAAAGTCAGCGTCGATAAACGAGACCATAAATTCTGCCTCGACGGCAACTTCATCCCCGACCCGGGCGACGCCTTTCATCTGGGCGGTGCGCGAACGGTCACGGACCATTTCAACCTCAAGGATCAGTTGCTCTCCGGGAACAACCAATTTACGAAATTTAACTTGGTCAACCGCCATAAACAGCGCTACTTTACCACGATGCTCTGGGTTGGTCAACACGAGAATCCCTCCAGTTTGAGCCAAAGCTTCAACCATAAGAACACCCGGCATGACCGGCCTCGAAGGAAAATGTCCCGTAAAAAAGTTTTCATTGGCCGTGACATTTTTTATTCCCACTGCTTTTTTGCCGCCTTCCAAATGCACAATGCGGTCAACAAACAAAAAAGGATAGCGGTGCGGCAAAATTTTCATGATCTGGGCAATGTCAAGCTCTCTGTGGCCGCAAAAGCTATAGTCCGGCAAAAACGAATGCTTGGCGTAATGTTCTTTTTGCGCGGCAATTTTCATCAATAGTTCAAGATTAAGACTATGTCCGCTTTTGCTGGCCGCGATATTGCCCCGCAGCGGTTTCCCTAAAAGATAAAGATCACCTATCATGTCCAAAACTTTGTGCCGGCAAAACTCATCCGCAAAACGGACAGTATTTTCAATGATCCCATCTTTCCCGACGACAAGAGTGTTCTTGTAATCAGCTCCCAGCCCCAGATTGTTTTTGCGAAGCTCGTGAGCCTCTTCTTCCAAGCAAAAAGTCCGGCAGGCAGCGATCTGCTTTTCAAAATGCTCTGCTGTTAAACTCATCGCATAATATTGGCTGCGCAACAGAGGATGAGGATAATCCATAAGATACGAAATTTTATAATCCGCATCCGGCAAGGCGACAATACATGCGCCGTTTCGGCTGACAATGATCGGTTCGTTGACGTCGATAAATTCACGCGCCGCATTTTGCTCAACAACCCCTACGTTTCTGATCGCCTTAACAAATTCCAAACTGCTGCCGTCTAAAAGTGGCACTTCCTTGGCCGTAATTTCGATAATAAGATTGTCAATCGCTAACCCCCCTAAAGCGCTCATCAAATGCTCAACGGTATGAATAAAAACGTCTCCACACCCAATCGTGGTGCAGCGCGGGACCCCGGAGTCTAAACGGATCGTGTCCACGCCGACCTTGACGCTGGGTTGCCCGGGCAAATCGGTGCGGATAAAAACGATCCCGCTGTTTTCCTTGGCGGGTTTTAAAGTCACTGTGACGGGAATACCGCTGTGCAAGCCCTTTCCGCTAAGAGATATATCTTTTAAAATTGTTTTTTGTTTTTCAGTCATGATTTTTAATTCTTTCTTCCAACTGAGCAATCCGCTTTTTCAAATCTAAAATAATTTCGACATAATGCGGCAAGCGCTGGACGATCGCGTTGACTTTTTTGGCTTGCACAATGGGCTTGGCCGGGAAACCCCAATAAACGCTGTCTGGTGGAATCGAGTTCGGCACACCGGACTTGGCGGCAACAATCGAATTTTTGCCGATGGTAATATGCCCGACTAATCCCGCTTGCCCGGCTAAGGTCACATTGTCCTCCAACACCGTCGATCCAGAAATTCCAGCCTGCGAGACAATGATACAATTCTCACCGGTCCGGACATTGTGCGCAATCTGGACGAGATTATCAATCTTGGTCCCACGGCCGATAACCGTCTTATCAAAACGCGCGCGGTCAATGGTCACGTTTGCGCCAATCTCGACATCATCCTGAATCTCAACGATGCCAATCTGCGGAATTTTGACATTGACACCCTTAACATTAGCAAACCCAAATCCGTCGCTGCCTACCACCGTCCCGCTGTGAACAATCACACGATTGCCTAAAGTAATCCGCTCACGAATAGTAACGTTGGGATAAATCAAGCAATTTTCGCCGATCTTCGTTTCGCGGCCAATAAACGCCAGTGCACAAATAATACTATTGTCCCCCACAACCACATCGTCATCAATGACGACATAAGGCCCTAAGGCAATGTTTTTGCCTAAACAAACATTTTTCCCGATAATCGCCGTCGGATGAATACCCTTAAGCGAAGGCCCGTCTGCTTTTAAAAAAACTTCCGCGATTTTTGAAAACGCCAGCGACGGATTGTCGACGATAATTGCCGAAATCTTGACTGAGTTAAGCCCGGGAGCGACCAAAACCGCCGAAGCTTGGGTCTTTTCTAATAGTGGCGCGTATTTGGCGTTGGCCAAAAACGTCAAATCGCCGGCCTTCGCTTCCTTGATGCCGGATAAACCACGGATAGCAAGCGAAGCATCCCCAACGACAGTGCCGTCGACCAAATCCGCAATTTCTGATAAAGTTTTTTTCATAAACCATTATTGTCATGGCGAGCGAACCGTTAGGTGAGCGAAGCAATCTTTTTTCAAAAATTCTTAAACGCAAAGATTGCTTCGTCGCTTCGCTGCTCGCGATGACATTTAATTTTATATACATAAACATATTGGGAAGGCTTTACCGGCTTTTGCATAAACGGCAACCTTCCCAATAATTGAAACTTCTGGCCCTATTGCGAATCTCAAATCTTACTTCTTTTTACCAGCATTATAACTTGCGTTTAAAATTTCTAAAACCTGAGAAGAAACATCCATCCCTTCGGTTCCATAAACTAAAACACGGTCATTAAAAATAATGTCGTATTTTTCTTTTTTTGCAAAATCACTGGTCGTTTTTTCAATCTCAAGCAAAATTTCGCGAATCTTATCATCACGCTGTTTTTTAAGATCCGTCTGCTGGGTCTGATCGAAGCTAGCTAAATCGTTGCGCATCGTTTCCAAATCTTTGGTCACTTTTTCTTTTTCATCGTCTTTTAAAAGCGCCATTTTATTTTGCAATTCTTTAATTTTATCAATCTTTTCATTACGCGCTTTTTCGTAATCTTTTGTTTTTCCCTCGAGAACAGCGTCGTATTCCTTGGTTCTTTGGTAATTGTCAAAGACCTTGCTTAAATCCATAACGCCAATCTTTTTGACTGCGCCCCCGGCTGCCCCTTGCGCCTGCGCGCTCATACAAACCGATAATGCTAAGACTGTGGTTAAAAGACCTACTTTAAGATTTTTCACGACCATCCTCCTTGTGATTGTTATTAAAAGCCTCTGCTAACACTAAAATAAAACTTGCCCGTTTTCTTTTCAGAGCCGGGCACCGTATCAAACGGTATCCCGTAATCCAAATTGACCGGACCGATTGGCGTCTTAACGCGCAGTCCAAAACCCGCGCCACTCTTAAATCCGCCGGAGCCAAAATCCGACATCTTGCTCCAAACATTCCCACTGTCAAAAAATGTCGCTAATTTAACGACGCTGATGACAGGGATCGTGTACTCGATATTCCCGATGAGCATACTTTCCCCACCGATCGGATCGTTTGTTACGTTGTCAACCGGACCGACGGCACGCTCATCATAGCCGCGAATTGTCCGCTCTCCGCCGGCATAAAAACGCTCAAAGATCGGCACCTTGTCTGAGCTGGCATAAGCATCCTGAATACCAGCGCGCAGACGAAATTCAAGGGTCGAGTCAAACTTAAAAGGAATATTATAGCTGTCGCGCGTTGACAAACGCCAAAAATCTTTTGTCCCGCCCAAAATTCCGCCAGCAAAATCCACCCCACCACTTAAATACAATCCTTGCGTCGGAGAAATACTGCTGTCGCGCCAGTCGGTGGCCCAGTTAAAGCCCAAAAGACTTAAGGTATTGCTGCCTTCTTCAGCCTTAAGATCAGCGGAAACGTTTGTGTCAAAATCCGAAATATCAATATTTTCCCGTCGATATGTTACACCGCCTGAGCTGTATTCCCCAAAACGTCGTCCTAAACGAAGGTCCCCGCCGACACGCTTTTCATTATACCCGTAGCCGACATTTTTTTCTTTATCGTGCTTGGTAATATACGCATCAAACCCAGCTGACAGAGGATAATCAAAAAGCCATGGCTCAGTAAAACTCAACCGGGTATTGCTGCGCGTCGAACCAGCTTCTAGGCGCATCGACAGGTCTTGCCCGCCGCCGGTAAAATTCGGCCAATTAGCAAAATCAAAATTTTTCTGTTCAATCTCAGCAAAACCGACTAGTTGATCGACCGTGCTATAACCGGCACCAAAAGAAAATGAACCGGTTTTCGCTTCCTTGACCATAAGCACCAGATTCTTTTTGGTCGGACTGTCCGTATCTTCAATGTCATAGTTGATATCTTCAAAATACCCAAGATTATGCAATCTCTCCTTGGTGCGGCGCAACTTGCTTCCATCAAAACGGTCCCCCGGGTAAAGGCGCACTTCCCGCCGGATAACAATGTCGCGCGTGCGGTCATTACCTTGAATCTTGATCTGGTTGATATACGCTAAATCCCCTTCGGTGATATCCAGCCGCACGTCGACTTTACCAGTCTTGGCATTAAGCGAGGTACTCTCGTGCACATTAACAAAAATATATCCCGCATCAAAATACAAAGAACGGATATTGGAAATGTCCACACCAAGTTTATCACGGCTAAAAATTCCTTTTTCCTTGATTTCCTTCATCACAGCTAAAATCTTGTCGCTTGCGATGATCATGTTTCCGACCAGAGTAATCTGCTCAACATAGTAACGCTGGCCTTCATGGATATGAAACTTGATCAAACGGCTGAATTCATTGAGTTCGTCGATATCATAGGTGACCGTCGCATCAATAAAACCTTCCTTTTCATAAAAAGACTTGATCCGCTCAACGTCTTCGTCTAAAACATCACTTTTCATAAAGCCAGAATTAAACAGCCACGCATAGCGGCTCTTGATAACCTTAAGAATACGCTTGCGGGAAAACGTCGGATTGCCATCAAACAAAATATTTTTGATCTTTACTTGAAAACCTTCCTTAATAATAAAATGGACATTGATCTTGTTATTGATCTCATCCTGTTTTGTTTCAACTGTCACTTTAGCTTGCGAGAGACCTTTTTTTTCATACAGATCTTCGATGGTCCGGATATCTTCGTTGAGCGTCTTTTTGTCTAAAAATTTTCCCTTTACAGTTTTGATCTTGCTTAAAATTGCCCCCGGACTTAAAAACTTTAATTTCGTAAACGTGATCTGATCGACAACCGCTTTTTCGACAACGATAAAAATGACTTTGTACCCGCCATCAATCTCTTGTCGGTCAACGCTGACATCCGAAAAATATCCGGTATTATACAAACGTTTGATATCATCACTGATCATCGCCTGATTATAATCTTGCGCGACACGAGTCTTGATCTTCGCTAAAATCGTGGCTAGTCCAATGCTCTTATTGCCTTGAACTACAACATCTTTTACTTCTTTTTTAACCGCCGCAGGTTCTGGGACAGGTTCTGAGGGCAGTTTTTGCTCTTGCGCAGAAATGCCAAGAGACATTGAATTCTTTTTCGAATTTTCGTTGGAAGCTTCTGAAGGAATTTCCTGATTTACTGCAACCGGTTTATTCTCGGCAACTGTCCCCGAAGAAACAGAATCTGGAGTAACAAAAATTGCCGTTTGAGAAACCTGCTTATTTGTCACTTCAGCAGGCGAAGTGGCCGTCTTATTGGAGTCCAAATTATCATAAGCCGACTGCGCCACGCCTCTTCCCGCAGCAATAAAAGTGCTTAAAAATAAAAAAGATACAACAAAGGCTTTTTTCATGAGGTTGATTATAGGATTACACTCAAAGGCTGTCAACTTTGATGTGCAAGATTTTCAAAACGCATGTACTCTTTGATAAAAGCCAGTTTGACCGTACCGACCGGACCGTTGCGCTGTTTGGCAATATTGATTTCCGCAACCCCCCGGTTCTCTTCGGTAGGATTATAATATTCCTCACGCATCATAAGAACGACGACGTCTGCGTCCTGTTCAATGGCCCCTGATTCGCGCAAGTCCGACAATTGCGGGCGATGGTCTTGACGGCTTTCTACCGCGCGGGAAAGCTGGCTTAAGGCAATAATCGGGATAGAAAGTTCCCGTGCCAGCGCTTTGATCGAACGCGAAATTTCAGAAATCTCCTGCTGGCGGTTATCCGTTTTTGTGTTCCCGCGCATCAGCTGCAAATAATCAAGAACAATCATCTGAATATCATGATGCGATTTTAAACGCCGGGCCTTGGCGCGTAATTCGAGCGCGGAAATAGCCGGTGTATCATCAATAAAAATTGTTGACGCCGACAAACGGCCTGCAGCGGAAGTCAATTTGGGCCAATCCGAAGGGGCCAAATATCCGCTTCTGACCTTGTGCGCATCGACCCGCGCCTGCGAACAGAGCATGCGCTGGACTAATTGCTCTTTGGACATTTCAAGGCTAAAAAACGCGACCGGTTTTTTAAGTTGTATACCGATATGCTCTAAAATAGACGCGGCTAAAGCACTTTTTCCCATCGACGGCCGGCCGGCCACAATGACCAAATCCGACGGCTGAAGGCCGGAGGTCATCCGGTCAAATTCGCTAAAGCCGGTTTCCAAACCTGTCACGTGCTCTTTGCGCTGATATAGCGTATCGATCCGTTCAATGGTTGTCTTGACAAGCTCTTTAATATGAACAGAATTTTGGCTGTGTTTTAAATCCGAAATTTCAAAAATAAGTTTTTCGGCGCTGTCGACGACCTCTGAGACTTCACCTTTAGCTTCATACGCTTCGTGCACGATCTTTGTTGCATTCGTGATCAAAAGCCTTAAGATCCCTTTTTCCTTAACGATATGCGCATAATGTTCGACATTAGCGGCGGTGGGGACCAAATCGATCAAACGCGACAAATACGTTTGCCCGCCGACCGCTTCAAGCTGTCCGTCCTGCTTGAGTTTTTCGGAAAGCGTGATCAAATCGACATTCTTGCGATTATTGTAGAGGTCTAGGATTGCGGAAAAAATGCGCCGGTGACGTTCCTCATAAAACCACGCCGTGTTAAGGATCTCTAAAGCAAGGCCGATGGCCTCCTCGTCGATGAGCATGGCCCCTAAGACGGATTTTTCCGCCTCGAGATTCTGCGGGGGGAGTTTTATTTCTTCGCCACCCATACCCGTACTTTGGCAGTGACTTCTGGATGGACTTTAACGCCGACTTCAAAAATCCCTAATTCTTCAATCGGCTTTTCTAATTCAATATTTTTGCGGTCAATCGTCAGCCCCTCAAGTTCGAGCGCTTTGGCGATATCGACCTCCGACACCGATCCGTAGAGTTTGTCTAAATCATTAACTTCTACAGTCACTGTGCAGGAAACCTTAGAAATCTTCTCGGCTAATTCTTCTGCAGCTTTTTTAGCGGCAGCATATTCCTTAAGGCGCGTCGCTTTTTCTTGTTCGACACGGCGCTTGTTTTCTGCTGTTGCGGCAAAGGCTAA
>JAYRHV010000281.1:0-3200 GCA_041907165.1 Candidatus Omnitrophota bacterium
TAATTTGTTTGGTCAGAAAGGCAAGCGTATCTCTTCCCAGATAGACATTGATTAATGAAAAAAACGTCAGGATCAAAACGATAAGCAGAAATGTTTTATTGCATGTAATATTGCGGTATCGAACAATATAAAGGACGAGAAAGGCTATTATGAAAATATAGCCAAAATAAAATTCGAAAGGAGATGTAAATAAAATCAGGCCTCCCGAAAAGATGTTGAGAACAAGCAGATAATTGATGATGGTTATCATTTGGACGATAGTTTAATTAATGCTTCCACAATAACCGTGCAAACTGATTAAGCCGGTGGCTTTTGAGTATTTTGCGCTTGATCATAACAGCAAAGGATACAAGGTTTTTGTATCTTCCCAGCGAAAAACAAATCTGTGCCATCTGCGGATGATACCCAAATTTGAGCATTTTGTTTTTGAAATCCTGCCACTGTTGTTCGTCATCAATATAAGAGGTGACGTTAACAATGGTGTACCAAGGATGCTCGCGCAACATTACATGCAAAAAGGCATCACGCATTTTTTTGTCATCGGATAAATATTTGTCAGCCAACTGTAAATACCCGTCAAAATCCAGAAGAAATCTTTTGACCAAGCCTCCGTCGAATTGGAAGCTTGCATTATCATTGCGCCAGAAGACCAAAGGAGTTCGAAGATACTTTAACCGGCATTTTTCTTTGATAAAAGACATAAGTGATGAGGCCAGCGCGTAAGCGGTTTTGTCAAAATCCTGATGATATCCCGTTTTGTTCCAAGTTTCCCGACGAAGCACGATGGAACTCATATAACTAAAAAGCGCGCCAATCGAATTGGCGTTTTGGCAGTATTCGATAAAGTCTTTTTTTTCGTGAAGATTAAAGATTCTTTCAGGTACTTTGGCAGAAAGCCACTGGCGGTCGCGCAGCGGTTTGAGCAACAAATCGCAGACGGTGACATTGCACAGATAAATCTCACAGCCCGACTGGATTTCTTTGAGCATCTGATTTAAAGCGCCGGGACGCAAACAATCATCGTCCGAGAGCATCCAGCAATACTCGCCGTGCGCCAGTTCTATCGTGTGGCCCATGTCCCGATTGACACCCATATTTTTTTCACCGCGATAATAGATAAAGTTGCGGAATTTTTGCCGGTATTGTTCGGCGACTTCTTTCGTATTATCGGTTGAAGCTCCGTCAACGATGACCACTTCAATCTCATTAGTAGCTTGCTGCAACACATTCTCGAGCGTTTCAGCCAAAAACTTGGCGCGGTTATGCGTCGGGATACAAATTGAAATCTTGATCGCATTATTTTGCGCCATCGCAACGCTCCCTTTCTAAATCCGCTTCGACCATCAGTTTGACCAGTTCTTTAAATTTGACTTTGGGGTCAAACCGGAAAGCCTTTTTGGCTTTGCTGATATCTCCGGTTAAGGTCGACGTTTTGGTCGGCCGCAAAAGTTTAGGATCGGTTACGACATAGTCATCGGATTTCAGATGGACAACCGCGAAGGCTTCTTTGACCCATTCTTCAACACTGTGGGTTTCGCCTGTCGCGATGATAAAGTCGTCGGGTTTTTCCAGTTGAAGGATTTGCCAAGCCGCTTGCATATATTCTTTAGCGTAGCCCCAATCGATACAAGCCGTCAGATCGCCTAAGATAAGCTTATCTTGTTTTTTGCAAGCGATTCTTGCCACGGATTGTGTGATTTTGCGTGTCACATATTCAGGGGTGCGACGAGGAGATTCGTGATTGTAAAGAATAGCGTTTGAGGCAAAAATTCCAAACGCCTCCCGGTAATAGCGCGTCAAGTGATAGGCAAAAAGTTTGGAACACGCATAAGGGCTTTGCGGATTAAAGGGGGTTGTTTCATTTTGAGAGGACGTCTCTGTTTTCCCAAACATGTTGGATGTGCATGGCTGAAAATAGCGGATTTTAGGATCCACTTGTTTGATGATCTCCAGAATGCGCCCCACGGCAGCGCCGGTAATGTCGGCTGAAAACCCGACCATATCATAACTCCAGCCGACATGGTCTTGGTCGGCCTCGTTATAAATTTCTTGCGGCTTGACCGTGTTGATAATCCGATATATTGAGGTCGGGTCGGCTAAATCACCTCGGTGAACGAAAAAATTTTTTTGAAAAATTTGAGTATTCGCAATTAAATGTTCAATATTTCGCGTATTGCCGGTTGCTGAACGACGGACCATTCCATGCACTTCATAACCTTTTTCTAAAAGGACCTCGGCCAAATAACTGCCGTCCTGTCCGGTGACGCCAAAAACCAATGCTTTTTTACTCATAAGTCACAGTGCTCTTTCTTTTAGCCCGATTTAAAATCTCTGACATAAAAATCCGGGGGAAGGTCCTTTGAAAATTTGTATCCCAAACTTTGCTTATCCAAAAGTATCGGCTGAGTCTCGTCAATTACTGCCGAAAAAACAACGCTGACCGTGTGATATTCAAACGGCAGTCCAAAAGGATTCGCGCCTTGCACTAATTCGAAATATCCAATGGGCTTTAAGTCGGTAACGTCAAGGGCTGTTTCTTCTTTGACTTTGCGTTTGACAGCTTCATTAAGCGTCTCGCCTTTGAGGACACGGCCTCCGATGACCCACCAAACATCCTTTTTGGGTTCATTGGCCCGTTTGATGAGCAAATATTCGCCGGCGCTGTTTTGGGCGATGATATCGACACACAGAATTGGCAAGACTTCGAGGATTTTGCGATATTCTTCGACAGCAATTAAGTTCATGGCACCACCCTAAATTCCGGTAAGGGAACAATAAATTTTCCCCCGCCAGCACGCCAATCAACTTCTCGTTTATAAAATTCGTCAAAAAATGCCCACGGCAAGACCAAAAAATAATCCGGTTTTGCCTTTCTCGCCTCTTCTTCAGAAATAATGGGTATCCATGAGCCGATGGTGTATTTGCCCCATTTTTCGGGACTGCGTTCAGCGGCGGCGGTAATCAAGGTGTGATCCAATCCATAATATTGGAGAATCACGTTTCCCTTCGTCGATGCGCCGTAAACATAAACTTTTTTGCCTTTGGCGACTTCAGCCTTGATAAAATCAACACAACGTTTGCGATTATCCTCTAAACGTTTCGCAAAGTTTAAAATATCAGTGCGGTCATATTTTTCATCAAACGAAATCCCGGTTCCTTTGTAATGACGCGCAAAAATCCGATAGCTTCCGCCGTTGACA
>JAYRHV010000282.1:0-3539 GCA_041907165.1 Candidatus Omnitrophota bacterium
AGCGTGACGGCGCAGACTTTCTTCCGCGACCGTATCAATCCCGATCCCGCCGATGCGTGACGGAGTTGCGGTAAAATATTTTTCGATAAACGCTTCCCCTAACCCTACTGCTTCAAAGATCTGCGCCCCGCAATAAGACTGTATCGTCGAAATCCCCATCTTTGAAATAATTTTAAACAGCCCCTTGCGCGCAGCCTTCAGATAATTTTTTTGCGCGTCTTTAAACGTCAAGGTCGACGGATAACGGCCGTCTTTCATCTGCATTTCAATGGTTTCAAAAACCAAATACGGATTTATGCAATTCGCGCCATAGCCGATCAGTGTCGCAAAATGATGCAGTTCCCGCGCCTCACCACTTTCTAAAACCAAGCTGACCCTTGTGCGCGTTCCCTGACGGATCAAATGCTGATGCAGCCCCGAACAGGCCAACAGAGAAGGTATCGGCACATGGTTTTTGCCGACGCTGCGATCCGAAAGAATCAAAATCGAATAACCCTTTTCAATGGCTGTATCTGCCGCCTGAAAAACTCCCTCAAGCGCGGCTTCCAAGCCCTGCGGGCCATCCGCTTTATTAAAAATAATCGGCAGGACAAAAGCGCGTAAATTGCCCTGATTAACTTCACGGATCTTTTCTAGTTCTTCATTGGTAATAATCGGGCGCGGCACGCGCAGGCGATGGCAATGTTCTGGCGTCTGATCAAGCAGATTGCCTTCAGCCCCCAACATCACGTTTTCGGCCATGACGATTTCTTCGCGAATCGCATCGACGGGCGGATTGGTGACTTGGGCAAAAAGTTGTTTAAAATAATTATACAAAGGCTGCGGCCGGTAACTTAAAACTGCCAAGGGCGTATCGGCGCCCATTGAACCTGTCGCCTCTTCGCCGTTGACCGTCATAGGGTCTAGAATAATATTTAAATCCTCAAGCGTGTAACCAAACGCGCGCTGGCGCTCTACTAAAGTTTTTTCATCAAGTCCGTGGACACGGCGAGGGGCAGGCAATTGGTTAAGGTCAACGACATTCTCCGCAAGCCATTGGCCGTAAGGCTGACGGGTGGCATAATCATTTTTTAGTTCCGTATCATCGATGATGCGGCCTTCCTGCGTATCGATCAAAAACATTTTGCCCGGCTCCAAACGGCCTTTTTTAACAACATTTTTTTGGGGCACAGGCAAAACACCGGTTTCAGAAGCCATAATGACGGTATCGTCCGTGGTCACCCAAAAACGCGACGGACGAAGTCCGTTGCGGTCTAAAAGAGCGCCGATATATCGGCCGTCGCTAAAAGCAATTGACGCCGGTCCATCCCACGGCTCCATCAGGCACGAATGATATTCATAAAATGCTTTTTTTTGCGGCGACATCGCCTCATGAGCGCTCCACGCCTCTGGCACCATCATCATGATCGCATGCGGCAAAGAACGTCCGCTTAAAACAAGCATTTCCAAAACATTGTCAAACGTCGCCGAATCGCTGCCGTGCGGGACAACAATTGAAAGGACTTTTTCCAAATCACTGCCAAACGCTTTGGATATAAATTGCATTTCGCGCGCGTGCATATAATTGATGTTGCCGCGCAAAGTATTGATTTCGCCGTTGTGCGCGATCATCCGGTACGGATGCGCCAAAGCCCACGTCGGGAAAGTGTTGGTGCTGTAGCGGGAATGGATCATCGCCAAGGCAGAGGTCATCAGTGGGTTGGCCAAATCCGGAAAGAAGCGGTCGACTTGCTCGGCCATCAATTGTCCCTTATACACCAAAGTTTTTGAAGCGAGACTGCAAAAATAATAATAGTTGCGCTGGCCCAGCGTCGATTCCTGAACTTTGTTATAAAGTCTCTTGCGGATGACATACAGTTTGCGGTCAAAATCTTGAGGGCTCGTGTTTGTCCCGCGGCCGATAAAAAGCTGTTTAAACGCCGGCATGACCGAACGGGCCACTTGACCGACTTTGCTGGGTTCATGGGGAACCTGCCGCCAGCCTAAAAATCTTTGGCCTTCTTCATGAATGATATGCTCTGTCCACTGCTCAATGATATTGCGGTCTGCTAAGTTCGGCGGCAAAAAAACAATCCCTGCCCCATAGTCGCCAAATGCTGGCAAAGTAATATTGCTTTTAGCGCATTCTTGACGAAAAAATTCGTCCGGCATCTGGATTAAAATACCAGCGCCATCGCCCGTCTCTGGATCACAACCACAAGCCCCGCGATGTGTTAAATTTTCAAGGATTTTGACCCCGTCGCGGACAATGCTGTGGGTTTTGTTTCCTTTAATATTGACAATAAACCCGACCCCGCAGCTGTCGTGTTCAAAGCTCGGGTCATAGAGACCTTGTTTTTGGGGGAAAAAAGAATTATTCATCAAATAAAATCTCCGCAACCTTATCAAAACAAAAAACTTTTAGCCCAGCAAAACTATTTGATGCAACCAAAACAAGTGCGTATTTTAATAGGTTTTACACAAAGATGCAATATATTATTTTATTTTACTTTTCCGTCGGCAAGAAGACTAAATTTCGCGATATTTATTCGTCATCGGCAGGCGCCAGTCTTTGCCAAAAGCGCGCGGGGTGATTTTAATGCCCGGAGGGGCTTGACGACGTTTGTATTCACTATTATCGACCATGCGGATGACTGCTTTGACAACCGAAGCGTTGCCGAACTTTTTGACAATCGCCGCCAAAGAACGATGATCTTCTACATAAGCTTTCAAGATTTTATCCAAAAGATCATACTCCGGCAAGGTGTCTTGATCTTTTTGATTGGGCCGAAGCTCAGCCGTAGGAGGCCTGTCAAAAACACTTTGCGGAATGACCGGCCCTAAAATCTCATTGGCCAAACGGCTTATGTCATAAACTTTGCCCTTAGGCAAATCTTTGATGACCGCAAAGCCGCCGGACATATCCCCATAAAGCGTACAGTACCCGACGGCAATTTCGCTTTTATTGCCGGTCGTTAAAACCAGCCAGCCAAATTTATTCGAAAACGCCATCAAAAGGTTCCCGCGCACGCGTGCCTGCAAATTTTCCTCGGTGACATTGCTGGGCAAACCGCTAAAGCTTGCCGCCAGTGAATTTAAATAAGCTTCGTAAATTTCTTTGATCGCAATCTCTTTAAATTCAATGCCTAAATTCTCGGCCAAAACTTGCGCGTCATGCCGGGTTTCGAGAGAAGAAAACTCTGAGGGCATTGTAATGCCGACGACATTCTCAGACCCAACCGCCTCGCGGGCGATTAAGGCAACCAAAGAAGAATCAATGCCGCCGCTTAAACCTAAGACAACTTTTTTAAAACCGTTCTTAACCACATAGTCGCGCGTGCCTAAAATCAGCGCTTTAAAAATCCTTTCATCGGTTGCCATGCGCGGCATAAGATTTGCGTGCGCCTCAATGCGTCCAATCAGCTCCCCGTCGGAAGGCAAATCGATAAGCTGCTTGGTTGTCCGACGCTTTTTTTTCTCTGCGTCAACAGCAAGATCAACCACCAAAAGATCCTCGCTAAATTGCTCGGCCCGGCCTAAAATCTTTCCCTTAGGGCTGA